>CAKZUM010000083.1 GCA_937921525.1 uncultured Saprospiraceae bacterium | reverse complement strand
ATAAAAGGGATAGGGGAGAGTAGTACTAATTTCACGCATGTTGCACTAGGGGCACAGCATCATTTTCGTTTGGGCATAAAAGGTAAGGTGGATGTAAAAGCAAATGTCGGATTCTTCGCCAATCAAGAAGCAATGCAGTTTCCTGATTATCAACATTTCTTAGCCAATCAAACTCCTTTTGTGACGACTGATCCAGTTGGTAGTTTCCGACTATTAGAGTACTATAGACATAGTACTAATGATGCGTATGTCAATGCACATGTGCATTATCAATTCCGAAAATTTCTAGCGTCTCAAATCTTGGAAGTACAATTGTTGGGCATCAAAGAGAATATCTTTATTAATTATCTAGGAACAGATACTTCTGACCATTATTTTGAAACAGGCTATAGCTTAGATAATATTTTTAGAATTTTTAGATTGGAGTTTGTCACTTCTTTTCAGGATTGGAAATATCAAGAGTTTGGTGTGCGGATAGGGATCGCTACTAATTTGAATAATTTGTTTAATTAAGCGGAGTAGTAAGCTATATATGACTAACTGTAGATTGCTTTAATTAATTAAACTTTACAGACTCTTAAGATTAACCGAGAATCGCTCCCCTTTAGGGGTTGGGGGTAATATCTAGTGAGTGTTTTCTACTCTTTTATACACCCCCAACCCCCCAGGGCAGGGGTGATTGGTTCTGAAAATCATAAATCGGAATTCATAAATCATACATTATAAACCCGCCTGAAGGGAACGGGTAGGTCTGCTTATTAGGCAAAATTAGACTGATTTATGATGTATGATTTAAGATATATGATGTAAGATTTTCTCACATGGTCCACTTAGTATTACCTAAAGTCTAAATAGTTATTCTAAGCTATATTGTATTATAACTAATAGCACCAAGGAACAACAAGTAGAAAAATGTAAATTTATTATTTCACCATTCCTTAGTACTATTTGCTATCTTAATTTTTTAAACAGCAACCTTCTCATCTTTAACAATCAACTGCTTACGATTAGGCCCCGTAGAAACAATTGAAATAGGCACTTCCAATAAAGTTTCTAGGCGATGTACATAGCTTTTAGCCGTTAACGGCAGATCAACAAAAGAAGTAGTTTTTGTCAAATCTTGTTGCCATCCAGCATGTTCTTCATAGAGAGGGGTGATAGACTGATCACAAAGATCAAAAGGTAATTCACTAGTGGCTTGTCCGTTTACCTCATATTGCGAACCAATTTGTAGGGACTCAAATTTATCTAAAATATCAATTTTTGTAATTACTAATTGAGTGACGCCGTTGAGCATAATGGTATAGCGCAACTGTGGAATATCGATCCATCCACATCTTCTTGGTCGGCCAGTAGTAGCCCCAAATTCTTGTCCTTCTTTTCTTAAAAATTCTCCAACTTCTCCGTGTAGTTCTGTTGGAAAAGGGCCACTTCCAACTCTAGTACAGTAAGCCTTTGTAATGCCAATGACTTCGCCTATTTGGGTAGGGGCGATTCCTAGTCCTGTACACACCCCCGCAGTAATCGTATTAGAAGAAGTAACAAAAGGATAAGTACCAAAGTCTATATCAAGCATAGAACCTTGTGCCCCTTCTGCCAAGACTTTTTTACCAGCTTTGATAGCATTATTGATATAATATTCTCCATCCACAAAAGGAAGTGCTTTTAAGGTTTCTAAGCTTTCAAACCATTGTGCCTCTTCCTTAGCTAGATCAAAGTCAATAGCAGGGTATAACTTTAGTAAACCTAAATGTTTTGTTTTTAAAGCTTCGTATTTCTGTTTGAAATTAGCAGTAGTAATATCGCCTACTCTAAGTCCATTCCTACCCGTTTTATCCATATAGGTTGGACCTATTCCTTTTAGAGTACTACCAATTTTAGATTTCCCCTTAGCTGCTTCCGTAGCTGCATCTAAATATCTATGAGTCGGTAAGATTAAATGTGCTTTTTTGGCAACTAATAAGCGATCTTTATAGGCGACACCTGCTTCTTCAATATTCGTAATTTCTTTCTTTAATGTGATAGGGTCAATAACAACTCCATTTCCAATTAAATTGATTAGATGCGCTCTAAAAATACCAGAAGGGACCGTATGTAAAACAAACTTTTTCCCATCAAATTTTAGAGTATGTCCTGCATTAGGACCACCTTGAAAACGAGCCACTATATCATAATTAGGTGCTAAAACATCTACAATTTTACCTTTCCCTTCATCTCCCCATTGCAGTCCTAAAATTACATCTACTCCCATAATATTAGTCTTTTGTCATTGGTCCTTAATAATTTAGAATAGATAAGTGAGCGTAAAGAATAAGGACGCATTTCAATTAAAAATGACGGAATTTCTTCTATTTTTAAATGAAATACATCTCTGTTCTCTATTCTCTGCGCTCTATTCTAACTTTTTAAGGGGGTGTCCATAAATAAAAAAACCTAGCAAGACAGCGTTTTGTCCTGTTAGGTGCGTAAAGTTATTTTAAATTCATAGGATAATCAAAGCATAGGTAGTTTTAAATAGCAGATGTGGTAAATTAATCTAATTTGTTCGTGTAAAACACATTTTTTTGAAGGTAAAGAAGCGATTGTTGGTGATTGTCAGTAAAAGCAGTAGCAAGGGAAAAGAGTTTTTAGACGAAAACAATATGTGTACGTAAATTATTTGTGGTGTTCTTTTTAATTTTCCTACCATAAAAAAACTGAATACTACCTTTTTCTTATAATATTGCGAGAAATGCTAATTTTGAACTTTTATAATTTGTTTTCATCCAAAATTTGATTGAAATTTGTTGTGCAAGATATTACTAATATAGGTAGTTGTAATTTTTGATCTACCTTCTAAGATATTGTTTTCATTTGGTTTTTTGGGGTTATAGAGGTGCTGTCTCGCAGCGCCTCTTCTTTTTATTTATACCTGGTAGCCATCACTTCTTTTTAATAAAAGTATCTATTACCGCTAGTCCACCAAAATAGGCCAAATTGCCTAAGGCAATCCACTTTAGCCATGCAGGAACATTTGGATAAAACCATACAATTAAAGGCATAGCTAACAAAATAATAAGAGACACCATAAGGGTTAAGTTTTTTAGGCGGCTTGCCTGACTTGGGTAAGCAAATTTGACAGGGAGGAAATGCAAAATAGAAAATAGAATAACAATAGCAGCATTTCCCCAAAAAGGTAAGCTTAATACAAAAACTAAGTAGAAGACGACCATATTCCATAAAACAGGAAATCCAATGAAGTAATAGTCTTCTGACACCATCCCCTCTTTACCGTAATAGATAGCAGAGACCAAGAGTATTAAAAAGGTAAGCGGCAGATTCCAACTCGGGGGAACTAAATTCGCCATATAAAAAAAATAGGCAGGAATAATAGCATAGGTAGCAAAATCAATTACATAATCAATTGTTTTCCCACTCATATTTGGAAGCACCTCCGTTACTCTAAATTTTCTTGCAAAGGTACCATCCACACCGTCTATTACTAATGCTACTAGCAGCCAGAACATTGCAGCCCGCCAATCTTTAGCATTAATTGCCAAAATAGCCATAAAGCCTGCTAGTAACCCAGAAGCAGTGAAAATGTGAACACTCCATGCAAGTGCTTTATCTAGAGTATTGTATTGACTATCCATATAATGTTTTTTAATAAGTGTTCAGGACACTAATATTTTTTTCCGAATCGATACGATCCAACTGATCCTTAGAACCAGTCCATAAGCTGTAAATGGCAATAGCTAATAAAAGGCAAGTGATTAGCGATCCTTCTAATCCAAAGTAGCCACCTGTTAACCAATCTGGCCCATCTATTTGTATTTGGAGAATGCCTAATACATCCGTACCACTCACTCCAAAGCCTAGTATATTGCCTTGGAAATAATTCCATATCCAATGAAAACCGATAGGTACATACAGACTTTGGTGTTTTAAATACAAAAGACTCATTAGAATGCCACCAAGGGTCAAGTTACAAAAAGCAATCCATGAGAAGTGGTTGTTGCCTATATGTGCCAAAGTGAAAATTATTGCGGAGACAGCAATCCCTGCTTTATAGTTAAGGTGTTCCGTTACCATATTTAGTAAATACCCTCTGCATATAACTTCCTCTACTAAAGACACCAATAAGAAAAAGCTAAGATAGCCTAACAACGCTACTCCCAAATTTTGAGTGCCTAGTATTTGGATATTTCCATTCATCCAAATGAGTAGGAATGCTACAGAAAGAATTCCTACCGCCCACAAGATGCCTTCTCCTAAATAGGATCCAAAATGATTGAGGCCCAAACCTATAGAACGATAATCTTTTTTATCGACTACATATCTAAATGCAAGTGTACTCAATAGGACGCCAATAAGTTGGCCGAGGTATTGATAGTTTAAGTTTTCCCAATCATAAAAATCAGTACTCGTCATAGCCGCCATAGACGTTTCTGGTAAAAGGGTTGCCATCAGCCCTAGGCCCATCAATATGGACAAGACGATCACTACAAGGTAGGCAATAGTTTTTATTAATACTAAGGCAATATTACCTAACAGTATTTTTCTAACATTTTTTGATTCTAGTGGTTCCATTTTGTAAAAATAAAACTTGGAAGGTATTAATATTGGAAGGTATTAATAATAATGGACGGAGTTGCTGAGTTTTCAAGCCCTACTATCCAATTAGGGAGTAGGAAAAATATAACCTACCCATTTCTTATCTGAAAAATCTCACTAATGTTATAAACAGCTCTCCTATAAATCTGTTGCTAGATTATGAAGTTATACAAAACACTATCATTAAGTGCTTCTCAACTAGAGGAAATATATAGCTCTCTGGGGGGGAAATTTAGTTTATGGGAACGACTAAAGCGCAAACGAATAGGTTCTCCAATGATGTTTTATGCGAAAGGTAATGAAGAGTTGGATGCTTTACAAGCTTTAGCGAGTGATGAAATTCGTATTAACATCGAACTATTAAAGAAGGGCGTGCTTTTTCGTATAGCAGAACGGACCAACACTTATTTTATACCTTTCCGAAAAGAGGAGATTAAAACAATCGAATTGATTAGGACAAATCATAAAGTCTTGGTCGTATTCAATACAATAGGTAGTTCTTTTCATTTATGGGGAAATATAGACTATTATAAAGGCTGGGAAATATTTGTTAAGGAATTACACTACTAGACATTGTTTAGAACAGAGAGCAGAGAAGAGAGAGTAGAGACGTATTTCGTTTAAAAAACAACGAAATTTCGTCATTTTTTAAACGAAACCTGTCTCTATTCTCTGCTCTCGGTTCTCTGCTCTTCAAAATGTCCAGTAGTGTAATAAAAAACACACATATTTTATTTATCTAATTGAATTTCAATCATTTCACTTTCTTCTGTATCAGACGATAAGGTAATTACTTTTTTCTCTCCATTATAGATGTAGGCAATCTTCGTGGTATTTGGTGGATTTGTCCCCACATTCTCTGCATGTACTAGCAAATAATTAACTTGATTCGGTCTTAGTTGCAATTGTATTTTTAGTGGTTTTCTTTTTAAAGTATATTCATTTAATATCCAGTGTTCATTAAAATTAACAGATATTTTATCTCCATCACTTAACTGATAATCGGATATTTCCAAAAGCATCATTGGATCAT
>CAKZUM010000082.1 GCA_937921525.1 uncultured Saprospiraceae bacterium | reverse complement strand
AGTTTCCTGACTAATTTGATTCAGTATATTTTTTTCAAAATTCTTGAAATATCCATCAGGCACTCGATAGCCTTCTGCTTGACCAAGTTGCTCTTGCAGCAAAGGCATTTCGTCTAACTCCTGTCGGATTGAATTTTCCTTGTTCATTTTATTATTCTTAAACAATTTTTCAAAGTTTGAAAATGTCAGATTTCTTCGCAATGATTACCCCCAACCCCTAAAGGGGAGCGTTTTTCGGTTAATCTTGATAGTCTGTTAAATTCATAATAATTGCTTTATTATTATGACCTTATATCCACTAAAGATAACTACTGCATTCTGCACTTTTCCACTTTCGCTCCCCTTCAGGGGTTGGGGGTTCACAAACTCGGAAAATGCTTACTAGCGATTACCCCAAAACCCAAAGGGTAGGGTAGAAAAAATCAAAAATCATAATTCATATATCATATATCATAAATCTGCCCATTATGTAAAATTAGATAGATTTATGATGTATGATTTAAAATTTATGATGTCAGATTTTTTCGCAATGATTACCCCCAACCCCTAAAGAGGAGCGTTTTTCGGTTAATCTTGATAGTCTGCTAAATTCATAATAATTGCTTTATTATTATGACCTCATATCCACTAAAGATAACTACTGCATTCTGCACTTTTCCACTTTCGCTCCCCTTCAGGGGTTGGGGGTTCACAAGCTCAGAAAATGCTTACCAGAGATTACTCCAAAACCCAAAGGGTAAGTTGGAAAAAATCAAAAATCATAATTCATATATCATAAATCTGCTAGAGAAAAATTAGTTGGACCTGCCCGTTCCATTCAGGCAAGTTTATGATGTATGACCTGCCTGCGTTCCTCTCCCTATTCTTCCGCCACTAACTTCAAATAAGCTTCCACCTTTTTCGCTGCATGAAAATAAGAAGATTTCAAAGCACCGATAGAGGTGTCCAAGATTTCCGACATATCTTCGTAAGCCAAGTTTTCATAATAGCGCATATGGAAAACCAATTGTTGTTTTGGGGGAAGTTGAGCGATAGCAGATTTCAATTTGATTTGTGCCGCATTGCCATCAAAATAGGAATCTGCTTGTAAGCTATTCTCAAAATTAGTAGTATCGGCTGCTACGGAAATAAAATGCTGCTTTTTCTTTCGTTTATTCAAAAAAGTAATAGATTCATTAGTCGCAATCCGATAGAGCCAAGTAAAGAGCTTGGAATCTCCTTTGAAATTGTGGATGCTCTTATATATTTTTATAAAAATATTTTGCAATACGTCATTCGCATCTTCATGTGTAGATACCATTCTTCTCACCAACCAATACAAACGCTCTTGGTAAGTTTGCACCAACAGTTTAAATCCTTGTTCGTATGTACTAGGATTTTGCAATAAGCTTAATATTTTTGTATCTATGGATGCTTCCAAAGGCGCATTTTTAAACTAACTTCTAAGGATTTTATAGAGTTTCTATTTATAAGACTATGAATCTCTTTATAGGTTTAATAGGGGGGTAAAAAATATTTGTGCGTTGTTCCATAGTGGTAAGTCAAATTATATCTGACTAGTTATACTGCAACATAGCTTAGAACAATTATTTAGACTTTATAAAATACTGAGATTATTCCTGTTTTCTGAACTTTTCCTATTTCGCTCCCCCTTGGGGTTGGGGGTTATGAAGATTAGGAATTTCTTTCTCAAATTCTCTAAAGTGCAAGTTCAAGTACCAAGTGTAAGTTCAAAAGGGTCAACGTCTGATTTTTTGTACTTGAACTTGATACTTGCGCTTGAACTTAAAAAACTTAAAACTTAAAATCCAAAACAGATCAATTCAAAACAATGAACATAGTAATACTAGACGGCTTCGTCGCAAACCCAGGAGATCTAAACTGGGAAGGAATTCGGCAACATGGCAACCTACAAGTGTACGATAGAACCAATGAACCACAAATATACGAACGAGCAAAAAATGCAAATATTCTAATCGTCAATAAATGTGTATTGGATAAAAAAATATTAGCTCGATTAGATCAATTGCAATGCATCTGTACCTTAGCAACAGGTTATAATAACATTGATATAGCCGCAGCCAAAGAACGAGGAATTGTGGTTTGTAATGCCGTTGGGTACAGTTCCCCCTCCGTTGCTCAACAGGTATTTGCCCTACTATTAGAATTGACCAATAGGGTAGGCATACATAATGAATCTGTCCAACAAAATGAATGGGCCAACTCTATTGATTGGAGTTATTGGAAAAGTCCACTAGTAGAATTGTCAGGTAAAACGATGGGGATTTATGGCTTGGGCAAGATCGGCCAAGAAGTAGCTAAAATAGCGCTAGCATTTGGCATGAAAGTGATAGCGACACGCAAAAATAGAACGAAACCAACACCTACTGATATAGAATTGGTGACGATAGATCAATTATTCAAAGAGAGTGATGTACTCACCTTACATGCTCCTTTAACAAAAGAGAACGAAGGTATTATTAATACACACAATTTGTCTTTAATGAAATCGACCGCCTACCTAATCAATACAGGTCGAGGAGGCTTAGTCAACGAATTAGACCTAAAAAATGCTTTATTAAAAAAGCAGATAGCAGGAGCAGGGCTTGATGTTTTATCTCAAGAACCCCCGCCAAAAGACCACTTATTGTTAAATATTCCGAACTGTTTGATTACGCCCCATCATGCCTGGGCAACTAGTGCATCCAGAGCACGATTAATTGAAATTGTAGCGAATAATATTAAAGGATTCCTAGATGGAGAACTGCAAAATATTGTTTTGTAACGTATTGACAATCAATTTGTTAATTTTTTTTAACAAATTTAATTGAAATTGTGACATAGAAAAAACTAACACTTGTAAAAGTTATGTTATATATTTGTGATGTATGTTATTTTTTAACAAATAAACAAGATATGAACAAGAAATTTACAAACTTTTTCATCCTTAGCTTTTTTTGCTTATGGATGATCCCAGCAGGTCTAGCAACGGGTCATGAGAGTATGACCAGTGGCTGCGATGGACTATCTCTTTCGGCGACCGATAGTGGGATAAGTGTTGCAGGATCTGCAATACATAAAATACAATACGCAAGTCATCATGGCTGGCAATTCCAAACCCACTGTACTAGTGGATGTGGCAGTACTGTTCACCTTGACTTAGCCCCAGGTTCTTACAGAATCAAAATTTTTAGATCAGATTGGAGTGTATGTGAAAAAGATGTAACCATAACTACGGACTCATCTACCGATAACAACGGCAACAACGGCAACAACGGCAACAACGGCAACAACGGCAACAACGGCAACAACGGCAATAACGGCAATAACGGCAACAACGGCAACAACGGCAACAACGGCAACAATGGCAATAACGGCAACAATGGCAACAATGGCAATAACGGCAACAACGGCAACAACGGCAACAACGGCAACAATGGCAATAACGGGAACAATGGCAATAGCGGGAACAATGGCAATAACGGCAATAACGGCAATAACGGCAATAACGGCAATAATGGCAACAACGGGAACAATGGCAATAACGGGAACAATGGCAACAACGGCAACAACGGCTCAAGTGATTGCGATAATTTAAGTATCTCTGCTAGTGGGACGAACATAGCAATAGACGGGCCTTCTATATTAAAGGTAGAATACGCTAGCCATGCCGATTGGCACTACCAACCCTATTGTAATAATAACTGTGGAAGTTCTTTTAATATCTCTTTAAGCACAGGCAAGTATCGGGTAAAAGTGTTTAGGTCAGATTGGAGTGTATGCGAACAAGATATTACTCTTAACGGCAACAACGGCAATGACGGCAACAACGGTAATGACGGCAACAACGGTAATGACGGTAACTCAAACTGCGATAATTTAAGTATTTCAGCTAGTGCGGCAGGTGTATCCGTGAGCGGCACTTCCATACTAAAAGTACAATATGCTAGTCATGCTGTTTGGCAGTATCAAACTTATTGCTATAATGATTGCGGTGCCATCAATATCTCCTTAACTCCCGGAGAATATCGTATAAAAGTATTTAGAAATGATTGGAGTGTTTGTGAACAAGATATTATTATAGGAAGTGGTGGAAGTGGTGGAAGTGGTGGTGGCGATGGAGGTGATGGTGCTTGTATTTGTACACAAGAATTTGATCCTGTATGTGGGTCAGACGGCAACACCTATGGCAATAGTTGTTTAGCTGCTTGTGCAGGAGTCTCCGTCTCTGCTACTGGAGAATGTTCAACAACTCCCTCCACGAAATGTTATGTTGCTAGCAATACCAGTTTTTGCTTAGACCATGGTACTAATTACGGAGGCTATTTAATAATTGATGGCGTAGCCAATAATTTTTATAGTTTAAGCAATGGCCAGTTTAAAGAAATGAGCGATGGGTCGGCCCTATTTACAGGTACCTGGACCAACGCAGCCAATTCTAACCAACTATTTCATGTGGAATTTCGATTTACAGGAAGGTTTTCCACAACCAATCCAAAAGAGCATGAATGTGGCAGAAGCCAAGGAAATCTAGTGGCGTACAGCGTAACGGAAGGAGTCTTGACTGGACAAGGTGCTTTTGCAGGAGTAGTATTGAAAGCTACTGGAATAGGCCCTCCTTTCCAAGTAGGACAAAATGCAAACGTCACCAATAACTATGATTCCTTTGGGGCAAGTGGATGGTTCTCTGTTGCTGTAGAAAGTGGAAATATCTCTATTGGCGCAGGACCAAATGGACAAAGTGCAGATATTAATATCAACTTATGGGAAGCTGCTTGTAGTCGGGCTAGAGAATTTACAAACTTCAACGCCTTTCAAGCAGATAGGGCAGTAGATTTAGAATGGGTCACAAACACCACCTATAAAGACGATGCCTACGTACTAGAAAAATCAACGAACGGTGTAGATTTTGAAGCACTAACGACTATTCAGAATGAAGCGTTTAGTGCAGACCCTACTTACTTCAAAAGTAAAGATAATACCCCATCCTTAGGCGATAACTTCTATCGCTTGAAGCAAATATTTGAAGACGGTACAGCACAATACTCAGATATTAAAACGATCCATTTTGGGATTGACCTAAGCTCCATCGAGGTATTCCCGAATCCTGCGGAAGAAGAACTCTTCATCAATTTGCAGGCGTTTGCTGGTAAGAAAGGAAACCTATCTATTAGCAATCAATTTGGACAAATCCTCGAAGAAATCAACTTAGATGAAATTCCGTCTGATATACTTCGATTGGATGTAGCGACCTATAATAATGGCCTGTATTTTATGACGGTCAAACTAGATCGTAGTCAACATTTTACGCAGAAATTTTTGGTGAGTAAAATGTATTAATGCTAATTTTTTCTAATGAACAAAAGGCACAAAGGGGATCATTCCTTTTGTGCCTTTTTGTTGTGTGCCTTGCATGAATGATAACTATGTGGTTAAAGTCCACTACACACTAGGTAGCGAGAAGTGTTAGCGAAAGACAAGGGCGTAGTCGTGAGGCTAGGTCTGAAGGAAGTCATTAGCAAAATCCTGTTTCTACGG
>CAKZUM010000081.1 GCA_937921525.1 uncultured Saprospiraceae bacterium | reverse complement strand
CGGATACTTTGGCGATTTTTGAATTTATACTTCCTTAAAAATACTCGGCGTAGCTAAGGCTATGCCTCCGTTTTTTAACTCGTCTAAATCCAAAACTCATCCAAATTATACCTGACACTATTAACTTGAATAACTACTAAGCGATAGGATTACTTTCTCATAGTATTTAGAATATACTATTGGATATTTTAATAACAGAGAATAGAGAGACTGGATAATAGAAATCTATCTCTACTCTCGCTTCTCTGCGCTCTTTTCTAAAAACGTCTAGTAGTATAGATTAAGAGTACACTAAATACACTCTTAATTAGAAGGTCGAAGTTAATAAATATTGAGCAACTTTGCAGACTTTAAACGTAAGTTCTTGGTCAGAGGTCTTCGTTCCGATAAACACAAGCAATACAGTTGAACTTGTTTAATAATGTGTCTCTATTTATTTGGCTGAAAACTGGTAGACTGTCTGGGAAGTAAATACCTCTTCAGGCTGGAGTAGGGTAGAGGGAAAGGTAGCTTGATTTGGGGAATCTGGAAAATGTTGTGTTTCCAAACAAAAAGCACAGCGTTTTTGATAAGTAATACCTTCATGTCCAGTTAGCGTCCCATCAATCCAATTAGCGGTATAGAGTTGCACCCCCGGTTCAGTCGTATGAACAGTTAATAGCCGACCACTTTTTTTATCGTGTACTTTAGCTGCAATTTTGGAGGCATGTTTACTCTCATTGATCACATAGTTGTGATCGTAACCATTTCCAATTAGTAACTGTTTATGTTTCTTATTAATACGTGCGCCTATTTTATTCCAAGTAGTGAAATTAAAGGGAGTTCTTTTTACGGATTGGATTACCCCCGTTGGAATACTGGTCTTATCTACGGGAGTATAGTAGTCAGCAAATAATTTTAGATCGTGATCTAGGATATTACTTTTTCCACCATCACATAAGTTGAAATAAGAATGATTCGTTAGATTAATAACAGTTGGTGCATCTGTAGTGGCATGATAGTCTATGACTAGTGCATCATGATCGTTTAAGGTATAAGTAATTTTGCAGCTTAGATTTCCTGGAAAGCCCTCTTCTCCATCTACACTTAAATAAGTCAAAATCACAGAGGAAGATCGTTTACTAGTATCTGTTTCTGCTTGCCAGATTGCTTGCCCAAAGTGTTTTGGACCGCCATGTAAGTGATTGGGCGGATTGTTAGTCGCTAGGGTATACTTTTTTTCATTGATAGAAAACTGACCTTTAGCGATTCTATTGGCATACCGACCTACCGCACATCCAATAAAAGGTTGCTCTTGTAAATAGCCTTCTAAAGTCTCAAAACCTAATACGACTTGCCCGAGTACCCCCGTTTTATCGTGTGTTTTGATGGAGGTAATCGTAGCACCATAATTAGTAATTTTTACTTCCATTCCATTATTATTGACGAGTGTGTATAAGTCAATTGGAATTTCATTATGATGACCGAACAGTGATTGAGTGATAGGCATAAGCAATTAATTAGGGTTTTTTCGATAGATTTGTCAAAGAACCATATTTTTTGTAAAAAAAACTATGGATTATGCTACTTTTGAGTTCTAAAACCATACTGGTTTTAGAATAGAGAAACGAGAATAGAGAAACGAGAGTAGAGAATAGAGATGTATTTCGTTTAAAAATAGACGAGATTTCGTTGGGTTTTAAACGAAGTACATCTCTACTCTCTATTCTATTTTTGTATGATTTCAAACTTTGGGCTTTGATATAATGAACTTCAATAATAAATGGATATAGAAGTAATTTACGAAGATAATCATCTAATAGCTATCAATAAACCTGCAAGAATGTTAGTGCAGGGAGATAAGACAGGAGATGCTACACTCGGTGATTGGGTAAAGAAATATATAAAGAAACGTTATAACAAGCCTGGAGACGTTTTTCTAGGAGTAATTCATAGATTAGATCGGCCTGTGAGTGGAGTAGTGATCTTTGCTAGAACCTCAAAGGCACTTACTCGGATGAATGAATTATTTCGAGAACGAAGTATCAAAAAAACATACTGGGCGATCACACAGGCAGAGTTACCTGATCTAGAAGGTTCTTTGACTCATTTTCTTTTAAAAGATACGACCAAGAATAAGACCAAAGCTTATGACCGATTAAGTAATCGGGCAGCTAAAGCCAAAAAAGCGGAACTAGACTATAAGTTAATAGGAAAAGTAGCTAATCATAATCTATATGAAATTGCGCTGAAAACTGGAAGGCCTCACCAAATCAGAGCACAGTTATCTAAAATGGGCTGCCCTATTCGAGGAGATTTGAAGTATGGGGCAGAAAAAGGGAACGAAGACGGAAGCATTCACTTACATAGTAAAAGCCTATCTTTTATTCACCCTGTCAAGAAAGAACCCATTTATATTGAAGCAGCTGTTCCTGATGAACAATTGTGGAAAGTTTTTTAGGCTGGTGTAGTCAATAGAATAGAAGTCAGAAGTCAGACCGTCCCGAAATACTTCGGAACGATCTGACCTCTGACTTCTTTTAAAAAAAGTATATGGAGTCCGAAAAGAAAGAAGCAAAATATATCGCAATAGCAGGAAATATAGGTGCTGGAAAAACAACATTAACCACCCAATTGGGGAAACACTTTGGATGGGATGTGCATTATGAATCTACAGATGATAATCCTTATTTAAGTGATTTCTATACAGATATGCACCGTTGGTCTTTTAATTTACAGATCTACTTCTTGAATAGTCGCTACCAACAAGTCTTAGAAATTTTGAATGGTCAGAATACGGTCATTCAAGATCGAACGATTTATGAGGATGCTTATATCTTTGCGCCCAATTTGCATGACATGGGCTTGATGTCTACGCGTGATTTTGAGAATTACTTTTCTTTGTTTAAAACAATGTCTTCCCAGATAAAACCACCTGATTTATTAATTTATCTAAAAGCTAGCATCCCTACTTTAGTCAATCATATACAGCATAGAGGAAGAGATTATGAAGGAACTATCAGCATTGATTATCTCAAGCGACTAAATGAACGCTATGATACTTGGATTGATGGTTATGATAAAGGCAAGCTATTAGTCATTAATTCGGACGAGGTAGATTTTCTAGGCAATCCTGAAGATTTAGGAAAGATTGTCAATTCTGTACAAGGGGAAATACATGGATTGTTCTAGTAGCACGGAATTTATTCCGTACGAATAATATCAAGCGCAGCGCAAATAAATAATAACTAATTTGCGCTGCGCTAGATCAGTAGCACGGAATTTATTCCGTAAACATATCGAGCATAGCGAGATAAGCAACTTAATCAGTTGTACGGAATAAATTCCGTGCTACCTATTCCCGCTCAAAGACACGAATATAGTCTACTTCCATTCGTTGTGGAAACACGGTAGTATCATCAGGGTTGCCTGGCCAGTTGCCACCAACGGCTACATTTAGAATAAAAAAGAAAGGTTTATTAAAAGGATAGGCTACACCATTGAACTGGTCATTATTGATTTCGTAGTAAAGTACATCGTTTACGTACCAATACATAGCTCCAGCTTTCCATGCCAAAGTAAATACATGGAAAGAGTCTGAAAAATCTCCATTTGAACTATTTGTTGAACCACCCATAGATCGGTTATTAGGAGCCGGAGGACCATAATGGACAGTGCCATGTGCGACTTTAGGTTTGTGGCCCACCAATTCCATAATATCTATTTCTCCACAAGCAGGCCAACCTACATCATCAATGTTAGCCCCTAACATCCAGATAGCAGGCCACAATCCTTGTCCTTTTGGTAATTTAGCTCGTATATCTATTCGACCAAATTGAAAAGTCTTATTGTCTTTTGTGATCATTCTTGCAGAGGTATAGTTGGCACCAGTTCCTTCTTGGTGTGCCTCTATTACGAGCTTTCCATTTTCTATTCTAGCATTTTTTTCTTGATCCGAATATTGCTCTAGTTCATTATTCCCCCATCCGCATATACCATTATTGCAACCATTGCCCAATTCGAAGCTCCAGACCTCCTGATTAATTACTTCGTCATTAAATTCATCTGCCCATTGCAACTTCCAAGAGTCATAATTGTCAGGGCTTGAATAACCTCCATCTGGAATAGGCCCATTGGAATCATCATTTTGGATAATCCCTACAGCGGTCAAATTATTACCATTGGCAGTTGTCACATTGTTTAGCTGATCTATTTGCAGGGTGAATCGCTCGTTTCCTTCTTTTAAATTATCTGCTACGAGTACAATGCTTATTTCCTTGCTTGTTTCTGGACTAGTAAAACTAATCGTTTCTGCTACGTGTTGATAATCCACTCCTGCTAGGGCACTACCATCTATGGTAAAATAATTAGCACTTACGGTGCCTGTATAAGTACCTGTTAGATTTAAGGTGAAGGTGATTACGGAACTACCGTCATTTCCTTCTAAGGCAGATTCGTTTTCTATTGTTAATACTGGAAGTTCTGCTGCGGGAATAAGAGGAGTGGTTCCTCCATTATCATCCTCTGTGCAAGCGAATAGTGATAGTAAAAGGAGAAGGGTAAAATAGCGAAGGTGGAATAACATCGGGAAAATATTTGTTAGTGTAATAAATTAGGGTTTCTAAAAAGGACGTTCTTTAACAAGTCCTGTGTTTAAATAAAAGCAGTTGTTTAAAAATGAATTGAGTGTAAAATAATTCAGGGGCATTTTTCTAAAATTGATCGGATCACTTGCAGTGGTCCGATCAAGCTGCACTTTTCATCGGACCACTAGAAGTGATATACAAAGTTAAGAAAAAGTTTTTAGCTGACAGCAGCACCAGCCTTCATTAGTAAGGCCTTAGTCGCTTTAATGCCTTCATCGGGACTCAATTTCTGTCCTTCATACTCGATACCGATATAGCCACGATAGCCAGCATCTTTGACAATTTGCAATACTTTAGTATAGTCGGTATGTATTTCGTTGCCATCAGCATCAAAGTCATGGCTCTTTGCGCTGACTCCTTTAGCGTAGGGCATCATTTCCATAACGCCTTTATAGCGATCATATTCTTCTACACAATCACCTCCCCACATTCCTTCACCATCTCTTTTGACACAGAAGTTACCAAAATCTGGTAAGGTACCACAGTTATCCATGCCTACTGACTTCATTACACCTGCTAACCAAGCGCCATTAGAAGAATAACTACCATGATTTTCTACAATTACGTTGATGTCTGACTTAGCAGCATATTCCGATAATCGACCTAGCCCATCCACAGCGGCACTGGCCACATCTTCTGCACTACCTACTCCGAAGGCATTCACTCGTATAGAGTGGCAGCCTAAATGCTTGGCAGCATCCACCCATTTGTAATGCTTTTCTACTGCCTCTTTTCTTTCAGATTGATCTAAAGCTCCTAAGTATCCTTCTCGATCAACCATAATTAGCAGACTTTTTACCCCATTATCTGCCGCTCGTTGTTTCATCTGATTCAGATAACTTAAATCATTGGCTTTATCTGCAAAGAACTGATTAACGTACTCTATCGCATCTATCCCAAAATCATTCTTGGCTTTCGCTGCAAAATCTAGATTATCTAATTCCCCGCCAAAGAACGCCTTATTTAACGACCATTGAGCTAAGGATATTTTGAAGAACTGTTTATTCGTAACCTCATCAACAATTTCTTTAGTTTTGGCGACGCCTGTATCAATGGTTTGTTTGACTGTATCACAACTATATAAACCCAATAGGCCGATACCAGCAGTCAGTTGACCTGCTTGTAATAGGAAATTTCGTCTTGTTTTTTTCATTGTTTTTATTTTTTTATTTAGAGAATAGAGAAGCGAGAGCAGAGAATAGAGACAGGTTTCGTTTAAAATCGACGAAATTTCGTTGTTCATTGAATGAAATATATCTCTACTCTCTCTTCTAAAATATTACTTCATTAAAAGAATAGTCGAAAAATAACGAATAGTTTAGATATAAAAAAAGGAGACGCTAAGAAGTATCTCCTTTTTATATTTTTTAATCATTCAGAAAACTCAGTTCATAGCAATTAAAAAAGAAAAACAAAATAAAACAAAACCAAATTTGGAAAACAAATTGTTTCTAAAAGATATTTTGTAACTTGGCGATATTAAGAAAATCAGAGAAATTGCTAAAATAAAGAGTGATAATGAATAGAAAAGCTGTTAAGTATTCCGAAATAAGAAAAATTCTGAAATTAGATACTAGAAAACCGAAAATAGATGAAGGATTAGCAGCAATTACGCACTTTCTTCAAAGTAAGGAGAATG
>CAKZUM010000080.1 GCA_937921525.1 uncultured Saprospiraceae bacterium | reverse complement strand
GCTGAGGCTACCGAGCCATCAAAACTCCACAATCGCTCCTACAAGAATTCTTCTAGGCAGAGTATAAAAACCTGGATTGGCTAAAGCCCAAGAATAAGCCGCTAAGAAAGCTTGCGTATCTCTTCCAGACCCTTCTAAATTCCGAACCCTTGCTACCCCATCAGAAGACGCTAAATAACCATCATCATCTGGTGATCCAGTAGCAGAATAAACCCCTAAAAGATTTCTAGCATCTAGCAAATTTTGAATCCTAACATATACATTTAGATATAATTTATTCTGCGCACTAGGTGGGGTGAGTTCAAAGTTCTTATCTGCTCTCATATTCAAGGTAAAATTCCAAGGCAAACGTGCACCATTGATCGCTCCTACTGTTCCTTCTCCACCAAATTGTCTAGGAACACTCTTGCTAGTGTAAGGTCTTCCTGATACGGCTGTTGCTTGGAGATTAATCCCTGCATCTGCAAAAATATCTTTTCCAAATACTCTAGGTCCATCATATCTATTGCCAGCACTAAAGCGATAATCCAAGACTGCATTTAAGCGATGACGCTCATCAAAATTCAACGGAAATAAGGTTCTAAGATTACCATTCTCTGACAAGTTACCTTGGGAGACTGCATCTGATCCTGTTCCATCTGCAAACTGTAAGGTATAGTTAGTTTGCAGCTGAATATTTCTTGTTCTTCTCAAATCGTAAGTAAAAGAAAAACCTTTAATTGTTCCAAAATCTTGATTATCGAAAGAATCGTATTGTCCTAGTACAGGAACAAATAGATACGTTCTAGTCTGTATCATATCCCTCAACTCTCTGTAGTAAGCAGTAACTTTTAAGGCTGATGAATTGCTAATTTTTTGTTGAAAACCTACCTCATAATCAATTGTCTTTTCAGGCCTTAAGTTGGGATTATTGGAAGGCGTACGATTTGGATCTAAGAAGTATAAATAATCTAATGCCGTAGCATCTGTTCTTTCTTGAGGTCGCTGTACCAGTACATCATAGTGCGCAAAGAAATTAGCCTCATCCGATATTGGGAAGGAAAAAGATAAACGAGGCATGACACTAATCTGTGGCTCATAATCTTCAAAAGAAGTATTTGGATCAAAATCTGGAGATTGTATATCCGCATCTTCATCAACTAACTTTGGAGTAATCACCCCTCCACCGAAAATAACATTTCCGTCATTGGCAGGATTTCCATTCGCAAAATACCATTGGTCATCTTCTCTAAAAGCTTTTACCGTATTTGAATTGGCATTTTCTAAATACACTTTATAATCATCTCCCACTCCCGCTGGTTGCTCTTCTCCAATAGAAGCATAGAAATCTCTAGCGCCCATTATTTCATATAAAGAAAAAGGATCTTTTAAAACTTTTCGGTTAGCATCATATCTATCGACTCTAACTCCGACTCTAAAAATTATATCTCTAAAGGTAAATTTATCCTGTATATATGCAGAGGCGTATACGGGTTGTGCAGGGGCAACTGGGAAGGTTCGTACCCCATTCGCATCTCGTTGTCGAAAGAAATCTTCAAAGGTAACATCTGCTGTCAGTTTATTACCTAGGTAATCGTAGCCTTGATAATCGAGAATGCCTCTAGTACCATGCAACTCTTGTGCAGAGAACATACCCAAATTTAATTGATCGGGTGCAATACCATCAATATTGATGTATTCATTGATGCCTAATCCTGACGCTTCTCTAACTCTCCTAAAAAATTGATTGTCTTCGAAGCCGTCTGTTGCAATCTGAGTAGCATATATATCTACTGGCAATTCACCAATGCCTGGCACATTAATCAGAGTATCTCCAATAACTAAAGAAGTATCTACTCCTAGAATATGTCTATTAGCTTGTAATCTTGCCAAGTCCCATAATCGTCGAGGTTGAATGAGATAACTTCTTTCTAACCGTTGTTCATAATTGACACCAAATTCTATCGTATGCCTACCTTTTTCAGACCCACCTGGCAAAAATTCAAAGGAACTATTGGCATTGAAAGTGTATATATCCGCATCTGTTTTAAGATTTATATTGTAAATAGCATTAGCGTTTTTATGTATACCCCATCCTTCTTCAAATGGGCCGCCAATATATCCAAACAAACCATTGTCTACCACAAAATCTTCTGTATCTACTCCATTAGCTGCTGCCAGTCCAGCGTTTGGGTGAGTAGAACTTACAGGTGTATACCCATTAAAAGCACGCGTATAATCTACTTGTCCATAGCGGATTGGAACACCGGGAATAGGCGTACCCTGAGTGACATTAAAATCAAAGGCAGGATTCCAAGAATAATCAAAATTTCCTACATATCCATAATCGAAATAATTATCTCCATGTCGAGAATCACTTCGGTCATTCGTTCTTTTTTGATAGCCAAACTGGAGAGAGTAGGTAATATTTCTGATTAAAGAACTACCATTTTCTTTATTCGTATTGCCTCCTAATCTTTGTCTAAATCTTAAGATTCCACGGTAAGTGCGGTTATTGTCAAAAGGGTTATTATGAGCATTCAATAGACGCCAATCAGCAATACTAGTTCCATTGGTTCTAGATGAGGGTGTGAACTGATTTTCACTACCAGTATAAGTACCCGTGAATGCTAGATCGATTGTTTTGCCTAATCGGGCCTCTAATTTAGCAGATAGACTCAAGGATTGCCTCGCTTCAAAAGGACGAGCATCCAAAATATCTACGTCATCATCAGTCAGTAGCTCTGCTGATGAGACTCGATTTCCATTTATTATAGTAATAGGGTTCGCTTCTATTTCTGCCAATTTAGTGGCGTTTGCGGTGTATACTGGGATGGCCGTTGGATTATCATCCCCTTGATAGGTGTATCTACCAGAAACTCGATACCCTAAAATAGATTGACCCGTTTCTTTATTTTTAAAGATAGGACCACTCATATTTAAGCCGACTAAATTATGGTCAAATGGATCTAAACCCTTAGAGGTTTCTGCCTCTGCTCCTGCCGAAAATTTCTGAGAAGGCCCTTTCGTGGTGATAGAAATGATACCACCTGTTACGTCTCCATATTTTGCCTCTATCCCTCCAGTAATAACTTGTAGTTGTTCAATTTCTGATTCTGGCAACAAGGCTCCACTAACTCTTACTCCATCTATGTAGTAATCTGTGGAATTAGCTCTTGATCCCCTTATACTGACTGCTCCCCCCTCGTCCGCAGAAGAAGCACCTGCAGTGACGGAAGCAATGGCATTAATATTTCGGGTAGGTAAATTTCTTATTTGTTCGGAGGTGACTGTCCCACCCTGGGTGGTATTATCCTGTTCGATTAAGGGTACTTTATAATCTATCACCACGACTTCATCTAACAATACCCCAGAAGTCATAGTGGCATCCAGTTTATTCGCCTTACCTGCATACACGATCACGCCTTGAATCTTTTGAGATTGGAGTCCTGTATAGCTAAATTCCACCTCATAAGTACCTGGGTCGAGGTTGCCCAAGTTATAGTTGCCATCAATATCAGTCGTTCCTCCTGAAAGTAGTACGCCATTCTTATACAATGCTACGTTACCAAACAAGACTGGCTCGCCTGTATCATCGACTACTTTTCCTCCGAGGGATGTTTGTGCAAAGGCAGTACCGCCAATAACTAATCCCAAACATATAAGTACAATTCTTAACATAATGGTGATGGTTTTTAATAAGTGTTCAGCTATCTAATATGTTGATGCTAAGACAAGCCATGCTGTCAACATCATAAACCCGCCCGCCCTGACGGCAGTCGGGCTGGTCTGACACCTGACAGAGAATCGTTCTGACTGCTGACCTCTTTTCTTGTTGTACGCAAAATTAGCAGCTATGAACCATATTCCAAAAAAATGAATTCATTATACTGCTTATTTTTTGACAATTATCTGGTGGAAGCTAAATGATTTATTGTATTTGACAGTTTTACGACGGTTCGGAAGAAAAAGTTTGTGAAATATGTATGTTGCAAATGCCGATAGGTGCGTTTTGCGAATACCTATGTGTGTTGTAAATGTCGATAGGTGCGTTTTATCAATACCCATGTGTGTTACGAATACCCATGTGTGTTACGAATACCCATGTGTGTTACGAATACCCACGTGTGTTACGAATACCCACGTGTGTTACGAATACCCACGTGTGTTACGAATACCCACGTGTGTTACGAATACCCACGTGGGTTGTACGAATACCCATGTGGGTTGTACGAATACCCATGTGGGTTGTACGAATACCCATGTGGGTTGTACGAATACCCATGTGGGTTGTACGAATACCCATGTGGGTTGTACGA
>CAKZUM010000079.1 GCA_937921525.1 uncultured Saprospiraceae bacterium | reverse complement strand
TGGATTATTTGCAAGTCATTGATTGTTAATGACTTCACCTTTTTTATTTCCCGTAGCTAAGGCTACGAAAAATAAAAAACGCTGTGTCCTAACAATCAAGCACTTACAACTAACCTCAGTCTACATTCTTAAACAACTTCTGAGAAATCAGAGAATTAAAAAAAGAAATTATGAGAAAGATATTTTTCTTTCTAATGCTTTTTGGTGTTACAGTAAGCTATGGTCAACCAGCGCCAGATTTTAAGATTACTTCTTCTAAAGGGGTAGAGATAAATCTTTATGCAGATTACCTAGATCAGGGTAAGACAGTGGTCCTAGAATTATTTTGGGAGGGATGTCCACCTTGTAATTCTTTTGCTCCCTTATTAGGAGATTTATACAAAGACTGGGGGAACGGAAGTGGTGATGTGGAGTTTATCGCCTTAGATATTTTAGCAAACGAAACAGATGCAGATGTTAATATCTTTCAAGAAAGGCATGGGCATACTTGGCCTGGGGCTAGTGCTGAAGGGGGGAGTTTAGAAGCTGTAGCCCCTTATACCGCTGGAACAGAATATGGTACTTATTTGGGTACACCTACCATCGTCATTATTGCTCCTGATAGAACGGTAGCGTATAATGTAAATGGATTCATGCGGAATACTAATGGGATCGCTATTTTGGATGAAGCGATAACAGCTACAGGCGCAAAAAAAATAGAAGAAGTTGCGACTACTACCGTTTCAGGCGCCGTACAAAATAGTAGCCAAGTAGGAATTGGTAATGTTACTTTAAATTTTTCAGGTGCAGCAGATGTTGTCGTTATTACAGAAGCAGATGGACTTTTCTCTGTTCCTGATTTACCAGTAGAGCAAGCCTACACGATTACACCAGAAAAAAATACGGCTATTGATAATGGCGTAACAACCTTTGATTTGACATTGATAGGAAAGCATATATTAGAACTAGAATCTTTTACAGACGAAACCCAAATAATAGCAGCAGATGCTAATTTGTCTGGTTCTGTGACTACTTTTGATATTGTATTACTTCAACGGGTTATTTTAGGTATTGACGATACACTAGCTGCGGGTTCTTGGCGATTTATTCCTGAACAAATAGAGTTAGCATCCTTAAATGATTTAAGTGAATTATCCTTTACAGGTATTAAAATAGGGGATGTGGATAATAGCGCTGATCTTTCTCTTTTTCAGGCTGGTGAGCTTCGATCTTTCGCTACGACAATTGATATATCCATAGAGAATCAAGCTATTGAGGCTGGAGAAATTGTGGAAGTACCGTTTTCTGTAAAAGAAGATATGAATTTATTAGGCTTTCAATTCACCTTAGATTTCGACCCGTCTAGTTTACAATTATTGGGGGTATCAGAAACGTCTATTCCAAATTTTGGCGATACCAATCTCAATACGCTGCATCAAGAAAAAGGGCAGATAGCTATGAGTTGGTATGATTTATCAAATACATCAGTAACAGATTTATTTAGCTTAACATTTAAAGCAACTAAATCGGGTTCTTTAAGGGATTTACTAGCAATAAGTTCGGCGATTACGCCTGCGGAGGCATATACGACTAATGAAGATATTGTAGCAGTTGATTTAAAGTTTACAGCGAATGAAGTGCCCAACTCTGCAATAACAATTAGCCCTAACCCTGTAAAAGACGGAGCATCTACCATTTCATTATATACCGATCAAAAAAGTACGCTAGAGTTAGAAATAGTCGGGATGGATGGGCGTGTTTTACAAGCGTTTTCTTATGTAACACTTGAGAAAGGAACGCACCGTATTCCATTGGTAACAACAAATTTGGAGGCAGGTGTGTATATGGTAAATGTAATGGCAGATGGAGAACTACTGAGGCGTACTAAATTCATCAAACAAAGACGACTGTGATTTTTTTGATTTTTCTGATTACGCTGATTGGTTAGTTGACGATGACGTTGACTGACTTGATTTACTTATTTGTTTGTATGACTCTGACATAGTCAACATCAAAATCTGCGTAATCAGAAAAATCAACCTAATCAAGGTCTAGTGCCCTTATCAATTGCTCCACCTCTTTCCGATTAGATTTTTTCTTCTCCCCAAATAGTGCTTCTGCTTTCTTAGTAAAAAAAGAGTGACTATCCAAGAATTTGATATTCGCTTTATACCATTCTATATCTTCAAATTGCTGGTCTAAAAAAGCATCCAATTCCATTCTTAAGTTAGTAATCGTCCGAATATATTGTCCTTGCCCAACATTATTCAAATCAGCATCTTTAATAATTTCTTCCAATAAATTAGTAGGTAGTTGTTGAATACGAGTAGCACCGATCAAGGCTTGAACCTGTTTTATGAGGGAGGCAGGGTAGTGGTGTTGGTGGAGGAAGTGGGTAGCCATTTCTTGGCTAACAGATTCATGTCCTGTATAAACTTTTATATAACCAAGATCATGAAATAAAGTAGCTAGTTCTAAAACTTCTAATTCAAGTGGAGTGGCTTCATAATGCTTGGCGAGTAGTAAAGCGACCTCTCTAACAGATTGTGTATGGAACTCATCATGGTACAGCAACTTAGAGGACATCTGCTCTTTGAAGAGCAAGTCGGTATAGTCTGCAGCTAGCTGTACAATGTTTTTTTGCATATAAAAATTTCAAGAGAAAGTTTAAAACAAAACCTTTAACCAATCTCTATTTCGTTTCTTCTATTTCAAATTTACAATTTTATTCTGAAGTTGTCCAGAATACCATATACTCCTATGCCTTCTTGCTAGATTTAAACAATTCATAGCAATTATACTGACATTCCAAAGGCCCATTAAATAAGGTTTTTCTGACGCTAGGTTTTAGTCCTAACTGTTTTAGTGCTTTTCCATTAGAAGAGATCATCCATAAAGTATAGCCCGCTAATTTGTCTTTTAGCACATAGCCTAAATCTTTATAAAAAGCCATTACATCTTCCAATTCCATTCTTTCATCATACGGCGGATTGGTAATGATTATCGCTTTTTCTTCCGAAAGCTCTAATTCTTCTATTGCTATTTTATTAATTTCAATAGCCTCTTCTAACTCCGCTGCTAGAATATTTTTAGTACTAGCTTTGACTGCTCTAAAATCTTTATCAAAACCTAGAATAGACACTTCGCATTCTGTCATCCTTTCCTCTGCCTCTCTTTTTACTTCTTCCCAAAGTGACCGATCAAAGTCTTTCCACTTCATAAAGCCAAATTGCTTACGCTGTAATTGAGGAGGCATATTATAGGCATACAATGCTGCTTCTGTCAAAATCGTACCAGAACCACACATTGGATCAATTAAAGTACAATCCTTTTGCCAACCAGACTGCAAAATCATCCCAGCAGCCAATACTTCGTTGATTGGAGCTTCTACCGTATCTAATCTATAGCCTCTTTTGTGCAAAGATTCGCCTGAGGCATCCCATGCCAATGTACATACATTGTCAAAGCCTACATGAAGATTGATTCTAAAATCAGGATTAATTTTATCAATACTAGGTCGTTGTCGATCATGGACTTCTCTGAAAGCATCAACAATTGCATCTTTGGCCTTGAGTGCTAGATATTGAGAATGCTGAAAATATTTAGAAGCCGTCACCGCATTAATCACAAAGGTTTGATCTAGATTAAATTGATTCACCCAATCTATTTCCTTTATCTTTTTATATAAATGATTTTCGTGCTTTGCTTTGAAGCTATAGAAAGGCTTGAGTATGCGTAAGGCCGTTCGTAATTCATATACGGACCGATAGAGTAGCTTCTGATCTCCTTCGTAGGAAACCGCTCTTTTTAGCACTTGGATATTTTTCCCGCCTAAAGCTTTGATCTCTTTGGCTAATACCTCTTCTAAACCGTGGAAGGTTTTGGCGATTATTTGCAATGTGAATGTGTTATTAACTTTCTTAAAAATGTACAAAGATACAGGCTATGGAGCTATAGCGTAGCTTAATTAAGCACTTTGACTCCTGTAACATTAGGTATAATCATCATTATTACACTTTTTGGGAGGTTTAATATTTAATATAAAACGTTTTTTTGGAGGTAAATATTTAAATTTGTAACACTTTTTTGGAGATAAATTAGTTATAATAGAACACTTTTTTGGAGATAATTTATGGAAAGAACGCTATATCAAGATTTATTAAGATGGAAAAATAGTAAAAGAAGAAAACCTTTATTGCTACAAGGAGCCCGTCAAGTTGGCAAAACTTGGCTCATAAATAGCTTTGGAAAATCGGAATATAATAATTATATATATCTTAATTTTGAACAGAATCCTGCCTTGCGAACCTTGTTTACTGGCAAACTTTCTCCAAAAGAAATTATTTCAAATCTTAGTTTATATCTAGGTAAAAAGATAGAAGCTAAAGATACCTTAATTTGTTTTGATGAAATTCAAGCTGCTCCAGAAGCAATTACTTGTTTAAAGTATTTTCAAGAGCAAGCTGCTGAATTTCATCTAATTGCAGCGGGTTCTTTACTAGGCGTTCGCGTAGGGAAGAAAAATAATTTTCCTGTAGGTAAGGTTAATTTTATGACGCTTTATCCACTTAGTTTCGTAGAATATATGGTGGCTATTGGAGAAGAATTAGTTGTGGAACAGTTAAGCAATCAAGTTGCTATAAATGCACTACCTGAATTACTACATGAGAAATTATTAAGACATTTAAAAATGTACTTATTTTTAGGCGGAATGCCTGAGGTAGTGCAAGATTATCTAGATCATAAAGATATAGAAACAGTTAGAATAATTCAGAAGGAAATTCTAGAAGCGTACTTACGGGATTTTTCAAAATATACTACACCAGACCAAGCGATTAAAACTTCTGAGGTGTGGAAATCTATACCTTTTCAATTAGCAAAAGAAAATAAGAAATTTAAGTATAATGCTGTGAGACCAAAGGCGCGTGCCTCTACTTTTGAACAGACGATAAAATGGTTAAGAAATGCTGGGTTAATTCATTTAGTTAATAATTTACGAACGCCTAAGTTGCCTATAGCTGGCTATGCAGATTTTTCTAAGTTTAAGATTTACTTACTAGACACAGGATTACTAGGAGCGATGCTTGACATTTCTTCTGATATTATCCTTGAACCAATCCGACTTTTTCAAGAATATAATGGTGCATTTATTGAAAACTTTATCAATAATGAATTAATCAAAATAGGAAAAAAAGATTTGTTCTATTGGACTTCTAGAAGTGATGCAGAGGTAGATTTTGTAATTCAAGAAGAACGAGAGATTGTACCTATAGAAGTAAAGAGCGGTCTTAATAAGAATACAAAAAGTTTAAGGGTATACGCAAATAAGTATCAACCTAAATTGATTGTCCGTTGTTCTCCACGTAATTTTACGAGAAGTGATGATTTTATAAATATTCCGCTTTATGGAATTTTCACCTTAAAACATCTGTTAGAAAAATTGTTGATTGAAGGCATCAGTAATAGATAAGATATATGAAAAAATCTTTTGATTTATCAAATGAAGATTCTCTATTATGGCAATTTGTAATTAAGAAAACAGTAGAATTAGCAGACGTTGTTGAATTTAATATCTTATATGAAGATGAAGAGATTTTATTGTTTATTGAGGAATATTTTTCAGACTATATTGGGGAGAATATAAGCAAAGAAAAATTCTATAAAACTGGAAAGTCTATAAGATTCAAAATTAGTGAAAAGATGAAATCTTTCTTAAGACAACAATCTTTTTCTTATTGGTATAACAAATCTTTAGAAGATCCTTCCTTTTTTTGTAAGGATAAAGAAATTCTAGTAACTATTACACATGAAGATTTATTAGTATTAGAGATTGATTATTACAAGGATTTAGGGGATATTTTAGATGATGTTATTACGTATGATGTCATCTGATCTTTTTATACCACAAAAAAAGGGAAAGCAACAACCATTGCCTTCCCTTTTTAATTTGCCAATATATGATGGAGTCTTGTCAACATCACAAGTCTGACCCCTGACAGCGCAGCGTTCTGACCTCTGACTTCTGGTCTCCTACGTCTTCCGCTTCTTCTTCTTAGCCGCCGGAAACAAAATATTATTCAATATCAAACGATAGCCCGCAGAATTGGGATGTAGATTCAAATCCGTTTCTGGGTCATTCACATAATGCTTATAATCTTCTGGATCATGCCCACCATAGAACGTCCAAAAACCTTGTCCTCTAGTGCCATGTAAATACCGCGTTTCTGATACAGGTTTATTTTCTCCTAGAATCAAAACATCCGACTTAATCATATTCTTTTGATAGGCTGTTGTCTGGCCCATAAATCCTTTAACCGTTCTAGTATGGCATTGAGTCAACATCGTTGGAACTGGGTCCCACTTTGCCGAAAAATCGAATAAGGTGAAGTAATCTACTTCTGGTGCTACCTGCTTAGTAGCTGGTCGATCAATCGTAGCAAATTCATACTGCAATGGATTTTTAATTAATTGAAATTCTTTAAAGCAGAACGTCTTGCTAAAATCCAATTTTGATTGGGCATTAGGATCAGCGCCATCTCCATCATACATTTCTGCACAGATGTCTACTCCTTCCGCCGCTAATGCAATATCGTAAGTATCAGTAGCCGAGCACATCGCAAACATAAAGCCGCCACTCTCTACATATTCACTAATTTTCTTAACGACATTTAATTTTAATTGAGATACTTTTTGATAACCAAGAGAGGTCGATAATTCCTCCATCTTCCGCTGGTTTTCTTTATACCACGGCGTACTACCAAAAGAGCGATAGAATCGTCCATACTGACCCGTAAAGTCTTCATGGTGTAAATGCAACCAATCGTATTCTGGTAACTTATCTGTAATCACTTCTCGATCATAGACCGTTTCATAAGGAATCTCCGCATAGGTTAAGACCAAAGTAACGGCATCATCCCAGGGCTGCACCCGCCTACCATGACGCGCATTAAACGCTGGTGTATAGACGGCGATCTTCGGTGCGACCTCCAACTTCATTACATCCATATTTACTTCTGGATTGGCAATGTCATTGATGATTTTATTATAGGCCGCATCGGGCAATACTTCATAAGAGACATTCCTCGTTAAGCATTCTTTTTCAAAAGCTTTTGAGTAAGGAAATGCAAAACTGCCACCTCTGTAATTCAATAACCACCAAGATTCTACTTCTTGATTGAGTACCCAATAGGTAATTCCATACGCTTTTAAATGATCTTTTTGCTCGGTATCCATTGGTATCAGCATCATTGATGCAAATGATTGAATACTAAAAGCTAAGATTAGGGAAAAAGTTAATAATATATTTTTCATAAAGTTGTATATCTATGCTCTAAATAGTACGACTAGATGTATGTTCTTTTTTCATTGAAAAAAAAGAACCAAAAATTCTAGTCCAAAAAACTCCCTCCGGTCAAACAGTTTTTGGACTAGCCAACCCGCTTAGATGTTGACAATTAACTGTTGACAGTAGTAGTTTAAATTTTGATTCTGTCCTATAGTCTAGTATGTTCTGAAATTAAGATAGTATTTATTACACCTTTTATATTTATATCTAAATACTCAAAATGAAAGCATTTATTACTCCACAACAACTCCTTAACAAATAATTATTGTTGTTATTTATCAGTGCTGACAACATCTAGTCTGTTCTGACAGCGCAGCGATCTGACAACAAAGTGGTCTGACCACTGACTTCTTAATAAGCCCCATGATACCGCCGCAAGAACCATTCCACCACCAACAAGCCCATGAGTAGGAAAAATACCCATTTTAGGTTGATAACAGAACGGGTTTTAGTCGTTTGGTATAAAACGGGCTTTACGGATTTCTTAGCTTTTATTTTATCTGATATAGAGGCAATGTCAGCTGGATAAACGATTTCTCCGCCAAATTGCTCACTTAATTGTCGCAATAAGCCGTGATCTGCCGTAGTGACAAAAGATTCCAATTGTAGTGGTTGTACACTAAATTGCCCTTTATAACTCAATTCTTCTCCATTATAAAAAGTCGATCCCTTATAGGTGTAATTTCCTACGGGGAAGAGACCTGCCTTTAGACTATAGGAACTAGCTGTTTTATTAAAAGTAAAAGGAAATTCTTTTCCTTCTTCGTTTTTAATCGTTAGACTGACATCTGACTCATTGATCAGTTCGTAATTTTCATTGTACACCTCTCCATCAAAAATAACAGGTTCATTTTCATTGAAAATGTTTTTATCCAAGCTGATTCGGAATTTTCGCTTATCCTCTTTGAGGGTTAGGTATTGGAGCGATTTACCCATGATTTCCTCAAAGATGTCGTGATTTTGATGCTGTAAGTAATCAAATAATCTCCATTTCCAGACGCCTTCCGCTGCTAGTATGCCTGTCTTAATATCTCTTACTTCTCCTAACATGAATAATGGATATTTGGTATCCACTTTTCCAATTCTTTGATAGAGTAGGGTTTGCCCATTGGCACTCGCTGCAAAATCTCCGAAAGGTGCATTTAATGGTGCAAAATTGGGTAGATTCTCTTTGGTATTGTCATCTATAGTGAATAGAGAAAAATCAGTAGCGGTAATTCCTTGAACTTCATTAGGCGTATTCGTATCGCCTTTGATAGATAGTAAGTCTTGTGCACTGCTTACCAAGCCTAAATTACTTTGACTACCTACTATAAACAATCGAGGTTTCTTTTTACTATTTAGTTGATTTAATAAACTACTAGCATCATTCGTAGTACTGGGTAATTGATGTAAAACGACAAAATTATAATCATCTACATTTGCCTTTAGTTGGTTAATGTATTCGATTTTAATTTCGTAATTTTTATTCTTTTCGACTACCTGCTTGATAGCTGTTAAATCTGGATGTGGAGAGTTGGCAACGACCAATATTTTTTGTCGAGCATCCAATACATCTATGAATATTTCTTTTGTATTATTGGAAGTGGTGACTTCTCCTGCTACCTTGTTGAGGGCTATTTTGAATCGCTGAACTCCTGCTTGATCTGCTTCTAAAATAATCTCTTGGGTTTTAAAGAAATCATTTTTCTTAATGCTGATTGGTACATTTTGTAGCCTTTTACTTTTTCCATTGAC
>CAKZUM010000078.1 GCA_937921525.1 uncultured Saprospiraceae bacterium | reverse complement strand
GGCCTTAGCCATTGCTGCCCAACGTTTCATTTTTCTCGCCTTGCGATATTCAAACGCTCTTCCCATTTTAAATTATTTTTATCGTTACTTAAAGTATTGACAAGAAGTCCTAGATGACCAACTTATTATTTCATCGTTACTTAGAGTTTTTTATTTTACAAAAATAAAAAGCCTCTATTAAACATATCGTTGATCTACACTAAATTGTTCCCTGTATTTAGGACTTATTTCTTTATAAAAGGTCATTATTTTTTTCATATCAGCTGCTACGTCATCCGTTAAATGGATAGCCCCACCTACTCCTGCCTCTTTTTTATCATAATCTAAATAGCCAAAAGCGATCGGCACATTTGCCATCTTTGCCGCATGATAAAAGCCCATTTTCCACTCTTTTTTAAGGGAACGGCTTCCTTCTGGTGCAATCACCATAGCAATACGCTCATGCTCTTTAAAAAAATCAGCCATTTGTTCTATTTGACTTCTTCGTGGTTGTCCTTCTACTTTAGGTGCTCTATTAATACCTAAGCCTCCACATGCTCTTACCACATAGCCAATAATAGGCATTTTAGTCCATGTATCTTTAATGGCAATTTTTACAGGGATGCCTAGTTCTTGAAAAGCTACTCTAGTCCAAAAAGCATCCCAGTTTGTGGTATGAGGGGCCGCTATCATTACGCACCGTTGAGATTCATCTGGTATCGGGAAAACTACCTTCCACCCTCCAATTTTCAAAAAAAGCTTCGCTATAAGGTTCCACATAAAAAAACTCTATTTTTGTATTCTCTACCGTACATTTTGACTTTTCTCAGAAATACTGTATTTGAAATAGATCGTCTAGGACTGTAACCATAGCCGTCAGGCTAAGAGACGGACTCTTAGTAGCAGACACTTAGAAAGTGGCTAATACTTGGGGGCTACGAAAAGGTGTCTGCCATTTTTAAAATGTCTGCCACCAAAAACGATCATCATACTGCATCGAGGTTAGAAACCTCGACGATCCTATCGCTTTCACGGTATTTCTCTAAATCTATAAAAATGTACGATAGCGAATTTCTATACTATACGATTTTCCTAATACACTAATATTATTATCTGTCATTTGAAACAGCTAAAACATCACGAAACTACAAATATAAAAACTACTTTTCCAATAGTCGTCATCTGCGACAATTTTCATAGCCCAGAAAATGTGGGGATGGCGTTCCGAATATGCGAAATCATGGGGGTTCAGCAGCTGTACTTGACAGGGGACTGCCCTACCCCACCTAATAAAAACATACGAAAAACGGCCAGAACAGCGGATAAAACAGTCGATTTCACAGTAGTAGCATCCACAAAAGAGGCCGTCCAAACCTTAAAAAGGGAGGGATATACTATACTCGGTATCGAAATTACAGATGAGAGCCAGAGTTTACATAATTTCGACTTTAAAGCCCATCAAAAAATAGCATTAATTCTTGGAGCAGAAAGATTTGGGATAGCTACGGACGTTTTGCAAGAGGTAGATTTTTGTATTCATATCCCCATGTTCGGTAAGATCACTTCTATGAATGTGGTGATGGCAATGTCCATTAGTCTTTATGAGGCGACAAAGCAAATTGGTAATCAAACTAACTTGATCTGAATTCAATATCATAGTAAAGATCTGTCATATTAATTTCGATGTTTAACGACTGTAACTTAATTTTTGTATCTAGTCCTTCAAATCTACTTATCCTCCATAAATCAGATTTAGGCTTTTTGTAGAAAACCTCCACTAGAGGCTTATCTTGTTCAATAAGAACATATTCTTGTAAGGAAGGTATTTGTCTGTATAAATAGAATTTATCCCCTCGATCATATAGTGCTGTAGACTTGGATAATACCTCAACAATTAGAACAGGATTTTTTACAGAATTTTTATCGGTATCTGCTATTTCGATGTCTCCACAAATCACCATTGAATCGGGATAAACAAAACTATTTTCACTACCTATATTTAATTTCACTTCACTTGTAAATGGCTTACATTTAGACTTGTTATTCTTTAACGCTCCCCTTAACTCTGCATAAATATTACCACATAGTAATCCATGATTTAGCGTTCCTCCTGCTAATGCATAAATCTTTCCATTATGGAACTCATATTTATTACCACTTTCTTTTTCTTGATTTATATATTCTTCAACTGTTAGCTTAGGTATTTTATGAGCTTTCATCTTTTATTTTTTTCTCTAAAATAATAGTTTTTGCTATAATTTCCAGCAATTTCCTACCAGATTTTCTTATTTGATTTGTTGAGCAGAATATAATCTATTACTTAATAGCATTGTCAGATTGCAAAATATGTCGATAGTTATGATAAATCACCACCCGAAAAGTGTCTCCTAAACGTAGTTTAATCCATTTAGAAATACTAATGGCAGTTTTGGTTTTTGCCAAATCAATCGTTTTAGCCTTTTCCAATAAGTCTAATAATTCCTCTTGTTGCTTGATAAACTTTTCCAAAACTTCTACCCCCAATTGACTGCCCGCAGGATTCATAGATTTAAAGGTTTTCATCTTATTTAATTTCTCTTTGGGCAACATACTTTCTGCAAAGTAATTGCCTAGCCAGCCACTTTTAAACATGGCTGTTTCTGTCGCTTTTTTACCTGTTTGTATTCGTTGCTTTATCTCTGGAATATAAAAATCACCATACCTGTTTAAATGTTCGATACATTCTAATAAACTCCATTTTTCAGGTGTCTTTTTTAAGTTTAATTTTTTAATATCTAATTGTAAGTAGCCTTTTGCTTTTGCTATATGCTCTTTTGTTCTTTTCGTTAAATCTTCGATTAATACTTGATTACTCACTTTCATTGAAATGTTTTTAGATTTTGATTGTGGTACAACAATAAATCTATTTATGATTATATTTGCTAATAAACTAATAGCTCCAAAATTTGTTTCCATGATAATAAATCGGTTTTTGATTACAGTTGCGCTTGGTCTATTTTTAATGCTTCCAATACATTCATTCAATTAAAAATATTTTTCTTTATGAAATTTTCTTTAACATTCACGTTACTCTTGTTCACAGTTATCGGATTCTCTCAATCTGCCATCGGCCTATGGAAAACTGTTGATGATCGCACAGGCGATGCTCGATCACATATTGAAATCTATGAGCAAGATGGATTACTTTTTGGTAAGATAAAAAAATTGTTAGATACGGATGCGAAAACACTTTGTGACCAATGTCCAGGTGATAAAAAGAACACACCTTTAATGGGCTTGGTCATTATTGAAAATATGAAACCCTATAAGGATTATTGGAAAAAAGGAAAAATTCTAGACCCTGAGGATGGGAGTGTGTACGGTTGTGACCTTTGGTTGGAAGATGGTAATTTGAAAGTAAAAGGGAAGCATTGGACGGGACTCTACCGGACGCAAACTTGGTATCGGGTGGAGTAAAAGGAAACTCAATAAAACACATAGATAGATCAAGGCGAAGCCTTTTTTTTTCTGGTTAAAAGAAAAGATATTTTGGTTCTTTGACAAATCCCGTGTTTAAATTCGATTGTCGAGGTTTGTAACCTCGATACTATACGATTATCATAGTGCATCGAGGTTACAAACCTCGACGATCCTACACTTCCACGGTATTTGTCAAAGGACCGATTTTTTTAACCAACCATTTCCTTTTGTTTAACTTTCTTCTGTTCTACTTTTCCATTCTCACTCTCCATTCCCTCGTGCGATAGATCACAATAAGGAGGCGTCTTAGTCATCTTACAAGTACATAAAGACATTTTCCGTTCCTTCTTTACTTCAAAGAAAACAGGCTTAATACCTGTACCATGATGAGAGCCATTACAAAATGGATTATCCGCACTTTTGCCACAGGCACAATACAAATAATTGCCTGGCGCAAGTGTCGTTTTAAGTGGCTCATTCGTCACATA
>CAKZUM010000077.1 GCA_937921525.1 uncultured Saprospiraceae bacterium | reverse complement strand
CATATCCTCCATAGACTTTGGGGCGTTTGCCTCTATATACTCAAAGCGTTTTTTAAACTTTTTATTGATACGTTCTAATGCGGTCTCTGGTTCAATATTTTCAAAACGAGCATAATTAATTAGGGAGAATAAAACATCCCCAAATTCTTCTTCCTTTCGTGCGTGATCTGTTTCTTCATTCAATGTTTCTTTCAACTCTTGAATTTCTTCTTCTACTTTTTCCCATACTTGTTCTTTATTATCCCATTCGAAGCCGACTTGTGCTGTTTTTTCTTGCATTCGGTAAGCTTTTACCATCGCAGGTAAGGAATTGGGGACACCACCTAATACGGATTTCTTTCCTTCTTGGAGTTTTAGTTGCTCCCAATTTTTCTTGACGGTCTCTTCGTCTTCTGCTATCACGTCTCCATATATATGCGGATGTCTGTTGATCAGCTTCTCACATACGTCATTGATAGCATCTGCTATATTGAAGGCGTTTTTTTCTTCTGCTATTTTGCCATAGAAAACCATGTGTAGCATCAAATCACCTAATTCTTCTTTAATTCCTTTGATGTCCTCCTCTAAGATAGCATCTGCTAACTCATAGGTCTCTTCGATGGTGAGATTGCGTAGGGTTTGGAAGGTTTGTTTTCTGTCCCAGGGACATTTTTCTCTTAACTCATCCATGATGGTTAGTAGACGTTCGAATGCTGCTAATTTTTCTTTCATGTTGTTGTTTTTCCCACGGCTGCGCCGTGGGTTACAGGATGTCAGTTCCCACGGCTGCGCCGTGGGTTACGGGATGTCGTCCCGTTGGGACTGTTTCTTAGCTTTGAACAATTTTTTGTTTTGTAACTTCTCTTTACAAGAACGTTTAAACTCATTACCTTTGTAGTGTAATGGAACAAAAATAAGAATACATTTATATCTGTTCCATTCCAAAGGTACGAGGAATACTTATTTTTCATCTAGTTTAATCAATATCCAATGGAATTCTTCTATATATTACTTATTATTTTTGCTACGTTCGGTTTATCGTTTTTGATGATTAATATTCGTCAAATTGTGGTTGGAGAAAACTTTCGGGGAACTTGTGCTCAAAATAACCCCATGTTAAAGAGTAAAATCGGGGAATGTTCTGTTTGCGGCAAAAAAGGGGATGAGGCGTGTGAAATGCCTGAAATCAAGAAATAATAAGAATTATTAACAAGACTTAAAGATCAAACTTACCTATAACAGTCCTTGTATATCGTCTAGTAAAAGAACCTAGCTTGATGATAAGTGCGATTATACACTTACCCACTGACCAAAAACGCTCCAAACTTGGAGTATTTTTAATTTATAGAATTGCTATAGCTAGCTGCTATTATGCCTATGCTGCATTCCAATTCGCTATTTTAATGTATGAACTTTAAGCAATTCTTACCGATTCTTCAGTGGTTGCCTTCCTATAACAAAACATACTTTAGGAGTGATTTATTAGCGGGATTAACTGTAGCTGTGTTGTTGGTTCCTCAGGGTATGGCCTATGCCTTATTGGCAGGAATGCCTCCTATATATGGTCTATATGGTGGTCTACTTCCATTATTCTTATTTGGAATTTTGGGTACTTCTCAACAAATGTCTATTGGACCAGTCGCTGTTTCTGCTTTGCTTGTTTTAGCGGGTATTAGCCAGATTGCCGAGCCTTTCTCGCCAGAATACATCTCTTATGTTTTATTAACTGGTTTGCTTATTGGTTTTTTTCAGGTGTTACTGAGTATTTTACGTTTGGGTTTTTTGGTCAATTTTCTTTCTCATCCCATATTGGCTGGATTTACATCTGCTGCCGCTATTATTATTGCTGTTAGTCAACTACCTGCTGTATTAGGTTTTCCAGTTCCGAGAGAACTAAATTTAATTAATAAGTTACAGTATGTTTTTTCTAATATTGGACAGATTCACCTACCTACTTTCTTCTTTTGTATCAGTGGTATTATTTTAATTTCTATTTTAAAAAAAATAAACAAAACCATTCCCGGTGCTTTAATAGCTGTGGTATTAGGAATACTTATCGTTCGTTTTTTAAAATTAGACCAACAAGGCGTTGCTATTGTTGGGGGCGTTCCACAAGGATTACCTCTTTTTCAATTACCTAGTTGGGGGATAGAAAATATCAAATTGGTCATGCCTACGGTCTTAACCGTCACCATTATAGGTATTGTAGAATCTATAGGTATTGCAAAAGTTTTAGAATCAAAACATAACTATTATAAGATAGACGCCAATCAAGAATTACTAGCTTTAGGCCTTGGGAAAATTGCTGGGGCATTTTTTCAGGCTATTCCTTCTTCTGGTAGTTTTAGTCGCTCTGCTGTAAATAATGAAGCGGGTGCAAGAACTGGGATGTCTTCCATCATTACGGCTATTATCATTGCTTTTTCTTTGTTATTCCTAACAAAGTTATTTTATTACCTACCGAATGCTATATTAGCGGCTATTATTCTGTTGTCGGTAAAGGGCCTTTTTGATTATAAAGAAGCTATTCATCTCTGGCATACGCATACAGGAGATTTCATAATGATGGTTTTCACTTTTTTTGCGACTCTAATAATGGATATAGAGTTTGGAGTAATAGCTGGAGTAGTCTTATCCATATTAATGATTTTATTCAGAATTGCCTCCCCACATATTGCTATTTTAGGGCAAATACCTGAGACTCGTTTTTACCGAAATGTCTCAAGATTTCCCAATGCAGAGCAAATGGAAGATGTCATAATTATGCGCTTTGATGCACAGCTATTTTTTGGCAATGCACAATATTTTAAAGATACGATTGAAGAGATTGTAAAAGACAGAAAAGATAATTTAGAGCTATTAATACTCAGTGCCTATAGCATTACGAATATGGATTCTAGTGGACTACATGCTTTGGAAGAATCACTGGCTTTTTTAAAAAATAATAATATTGAGTTCTACATTACTGGTGTGAGAGGGCCTGTAAGAGACTTGTTTCATAAATCTGATTTCATTGATAAATTAGGAAAGGAAAATCAATTTATGGATGTGCATCAAGCAGTCGAATATCATAGAAATAAGGAGAAATTTAAAAATCGGAAGTTTAAAAATGTCCTACAAAATAATGTAGATAATGAATTTATTTAGGTTTTAGAACAGAGAAGCGAGAGTAGAGAATAGAGACGTATTTCATTAAAAAACAATAACATTTTGTCTATTTTGGAACGAAATACGTCTCTATTCTCGCTTCTCTACTCTCTGTTCTAAATAAAAAAATAACAATGATAGATTTTATAAGCCAACCCTGGCACTGGTCCGTTTCAGGACTCATGATCGTCTTCGTGATGTTTTTATTAATTTATTTTGGCCAACGCTTTGGCGTCTCTTCTTC
>CAKZUM010000076.1 GCA_937921525.1 uncultured Saprospiraceae bacterium | reverse complement strand
GATAAACGACACGCTATAAAAGAGCGAGAAAATAAAAGAGATTTAAATCGACTGAATAAAATGAGGCTGTAAGGGAGAAGCGAGAACAGAGAAGCGAGAACAGAGATGAAATTCGTTTAAAATTGATAAAATTTCGTTGTTTCTTAAACGAAATACATCTCTGATCTCTCAGTGCAACGGTCTCTATTCCCCGCCCGCCTGACGGCAGTCGGGCTGGTCTGTTCTAAAAAAAATTCCATTCGTTATGACACCCATAAAGTTTTTAAAAATCAGCCTACTCCTTTTGTGGAGTACCTTACAATTACAAGCCTACAATTATATCTATGTCCAAGACCCCCAATTTTGGGAACAAGATCAAGGAACCATAGAAGAAGCTCAGTTTACTATACATCCTAGAGGGATATATATGGAAGTAGGAATGTACCTTACCTTATCTGGTAAAGGCACCTATTTTGAGAACGATAAAAGAAATGTGGAAATTATCATGGGTTTTGATTTACCCGAAAATTCTATTGTGATAGATTCTTGGTTATGGATCAATGAGGATATTATTCAAGCAGATATTTTGGATCGTTGGACGGCCTCCAATATATATGAGGATATAGTTGGTAGACGACAAGACCCTTCGCTTCTAACAAAAAACGGAGATAACCAATACGAATTAAGGGTTTTTCCGATGCAATCAGATTCTACTCGTAGGGTCAAAATCACCTATTTAGTACCGGGAGATTGGAAAAACGGCGAAGTCTCTATTCCTTTACCTACTGGACTGTTACAGAGTTCTGCGAATCCGCCTACCAAGGTAAGTGTACAAAGTTTTCTAAATAATGATTTTAAAAATCCTAGCATTGCCCAACTTGGTAGAACGGAATTTGAAACTGCCATTCACGCCACTTTAGGTGCTCATTTAGTCGCAGAGATTCCAAGTACAGAAATTTATAATGATTTAGATTTTGTGTTAGAAGCGCCAACCAAAAATGGTGTTTTTCTTAGTCGCTATGAAGGGGAAGAAGAAAATTTTTATCAATTAGCGGTGATGCCCTCCACCTTATTTGATCTAGAAAAAGAGCATCCTAAAAAAGTGGCCATTTTAGTTGACTATGAATTTAATAGTCCTCCATTTTCCAAGAGTGCTTTATTGGAAACCTTGGAGAAAGAATTAATTCTAAATTTAGAAGCTTCTGATTCCTTTAATATATTCCTATCTCAAACCAATATTGATGCGGTACACCCTACTTGGATGCCTGCGGATTCAGAATCCATTCGGAATATATTTGATGATATAGATGAAACGAACTTATCCAATTTTAGTAATCTCCCCGATCTTTTAACAAAGGGAATAGATTATATAAAAGCACAAGGAACTGGTGGTAGTTTACTAGTCTTGTCAAATGCCACGCAAGTTGGCGAACCAGAAATAGCGAATCTTCTTATTTCAGATTTAAGAGAAGATTTACAAGGCCACAAAATACCTATCCATGTAGCTGATTACGACCATACGGAACAAGGAGGTTTTTGGATTAATGGTATTTACTATAGGGGCAATGAATATTTTTATACCAATATCACTCGAATTACCTCTGGTCGATTGACAAGTATAAAAAATGAAGCTAGTCTGGTTTCAACGATCAACCAATCCGTTAATTCTTTGGAAGTGCTTCAGGGAATACTAGACCTTCATACTAGCTTAGAGGAAGGTTTTTGTTATGGACGGTATGACTTACAAGCCTCCCGTACTTTTAATGGTATCAACCAGCCGGTATTACAAGTCGGAAAATATCAAGGGACTTTCCCTTTTGAGATAGAAGCTAGTGGCGTTATTAATGAAATTTTTTTTGGAGAGAATATTAGTATTCCTGCTTCTGATGTAGCCATAGGAAATGAAATAGATGCTATCATTTGGGCTGGCAATCATATTCATCAATTGGAAAAAGAGCCGTACAGTAATGAAACGAATAGTGAAATTGTGGAGTGGAGTTTGGCCAATAGAGTACTTTCTTTTTTCACCGCCTTCTTGGCATTAGAAGTGGCACAAGGTGGAGTTGTTTGTAATAATTGTATTGATGAAACTGATCCTGAGATAGTTATCGCTGGTGGTGATGGAAATACTATGGGCACAACAGAAACCGATATTAGCATTCCTCAGCGAGATGATGTAGCGGTGGATCAAGACATTGATGGAATTCCAGAGGGGGTACCAGTCGATCCAATTGACCCCTCAGCAGGGCCTACTGGTCCTGCAGGTGGAGCAGGTGGAGCGGAAAACGATGGCGGTATTATATCCGCTACCAACAACATCGCATTAGATACTCTAATAAGTATCGAAGCAAGACCGAATGCCTTCCATACTAGTACCACTATTACGGTTCAATTAACAAATGACCTCACTTTAGATCAAGTTCAGTTTACAATCTATGACTTACAAGGTCGAGCTATTAAAACTTTCCAAACGACTGCTAATACTACTAATGAGTATCAATTTCAATGGGATGCCACTACTAATCAAGGACAAGCTGTTTCACAAGGTATGTACTTCTTTACCGTGCATACGCCTTTGGGGAGTAAGCATTTGAAGTTGATTTATTTAAAATAGAGCAGAGAAGCGAGAGCAGAGAGTAGAGACAGATGTCGTTGAAAAATGAACAAATTTCGTTATTTGAAAACGAAATCTATCTCTATTCTCTCATCTCTGCTCTCTGTTCTAATTCAAGTATATTTGCAGATAAAAAACAATGTCTATCCTCTCCATTGAAAAAGTAAAACGCACCGAACTACCAGCCCTGCGTCATATTGCCATAACTACCTTTGCAGAAGCCTTTGGCCCACCTCACAACAGTCAGCGCAATATGGATATTTACCTTTCTGAACACCTTAATAAAGAAAAGCTATTAGCAGAATGGCAGCATCCAGAATCTGTATTTTATTTTGCTAAAAAAGCAGAAGAAGTAGTCGGCTATTTAAAATTAAATACGGGCATTGCTCAAACAGAAGCAATAGAAGGAAATTGTTTAGAAGTGGAAAGGATATATGTAGTCGCTAATTATAGAAACCAACATATCGGGCAAGCACTAATGGATTTTGCTATACAACAAGCCACCCAAACTCAGAAGGAATTTATCTGGTTAGGCGTATGGGAACACAATCCAAAAGCGATTCGTTTTTATGAACGTAATGGTTTTAAGACTTTTAGCGAACATATCTTCTTAATGGTAGATGATCCTCAAAGGGATATATTAATGCGGCGGCAGATTAGTTAATAAAATCCAATTAAAAACTATCGGTGCTATCTTCTCAACGTACCAATAAAACGTCTCCTTGGAAAGGTAATGTTTCTCCATCATCAAATAGGATAGTGGCAAAAAACATATATACCCCTTCAGGAACCATCTTATTGTCAAAATAACCATCCCATCTTATTGGTCCTTGAGTGCTGTTAGATTCATACACTAGTTGTCCCCATCTATTGAGTACTTTAAGTTCAAGAATTGCGGTAGTCGTCTTACCTAACGGGATTTCAAAATAATCATTATATCCATCCCCATCAGGACTAAAAGCATTAGGAAAGAAAACGGGTCTATCTCGGTTGACATTGATCGTCACTTCATCTGTTCTAAAACAACCTTTTTCACTCGTAACAAAGACTTGATAAGTCGTTGTTTCTAGTGGACTCGCTATGGGATTAGGACAATCAAAGCAAGTTAGAGATTCAGAAGGTTCCCAATAAAATTCATAACTATTGTCTAATGTATCTCCCTGTATCAATGTTCTTTTCTCTCCAATCAGTACCTCTCTATTTTCACCTAGTTCTATCTCAAATTCTTCAGGTTCTTCTAGCACTAAATCCTTTTCCATAATGCAGTCATTATCATCAACCACATATAACTTATAAGCCCCTGCCCCTAATTCTGGATAATCCCCTTTATTTTTTAGACTCCCGCCTCCAAAAGAATACTTGAATGGCAAGGCACCATTCTCATTCGCTCTTATTTCAACGTGCCCATCTTCAAAGTCTGGACAACTTGGAGATTTGACAGTGATAGTAGGTTCTAAAGGCGGTGGAGTATCTAGTAGTATCTCTTGTACTGCTTTGCAGCCAGTGACATCAGCTACCGTAACCGTATAAAGACCTCCTTCTAGACTAGTTAATTTATTCGTAACCCCCAAAGTAGAGTCTCCCCACTCATAAAAATAAAAAATATCTACCCCTCCAGTAACTTCAATATCTATAAGACCATCCTCAATATTATCACAAGATGGATTCTTCTGCTCTTTTACCGTAATTTCTATTGGAGGAACCCCTTCCACATTAAAGTCATGTACCAAACTACATTCCCTTCCATAAGTCATAGTCACTTGGTAAGCACCTATCCCTGCATCTTCTAAAACATCGCCATTATGACCATTTGACCAACTATATTGAGCAACATCCCCTTCTGGCAGCCCAGAATGTATCATCCGCACTAATACACCAGTAGTATCATTACATCCCAGCTCTTTTCTTGAAGCAAGTACAGCTACCTCCTTAGGTTGTTCAAAGTCAAAGTTATAAAAAACAGTATCTGGCGCTCCATCAATTAGAAATAAAGAATGACTCCCTTCCAATAAATTCTCAGACATGATAAATTGATCTCCTATATGCGTCAAGGTGTCTATAAAGTAATGCGTTTTCCTATTAGGTTCTACGGATTTCAATACGACCCTAAGCGGAGGAATGCCTTTAAGAAAGGTTAAGACACCTTTGGTTGAATCGCCATAACACAAATTCTCATTGTAAGACCAATCATATTCTAAATGGCAATTCTGTTCGTTGGTTTTGGTTTTGATGGTGCCTTTATAGCCGTTTCCAAGTCCGTTTCCAACAATAGTATAGTTATTGCCAATATTGACACTTAAGGAATTAGGTACTTTGAATGGGTCTGTTTCTGGATCCATAATTTGTACATCTCCGGGACAATCTTCGGTATTTTTAAAAGAAAATAAAGGAATTTCTTCTCCTGCTGTATAGGTAAGGGTAGTGATTGGGGAAACTAAATAAAAATAAATATAATCAAATGTTGGTGCCTCAATTGGAGCTTTGATTCTACTCGCAAGTTCCCAAAGTCCATTATGAGAGACTACTTCATCCTTCTTAACCAGAAAAGTACCTGTAGGCACTTTTAAGGTAAAAGCTGCGGTAGTAGTAAAACTATTCGGAGGCGCCCAAGTCTGTTCAGAAATGATAGACACAACAAATGTACCCTCCGCATCCATTTCTACTATCTTGCCTCTCACTTGGGCAATAGCATTACTAGAGAGATATAGCATTGCAAAGAACAATACTATAGTCACTTTTAGTTGTATTATATATAATCTAAACTTCTTCAATTTCTTAATTCATGTAGATAAAATCATTTCCCTAAAGGTAGAATATCTCTCACTATTAGTTGAAAGCATATTTTACTATAGGGCTTATCAAGATATGTCAATCATTTACTCATGGATTTTTTTTAATAAGTCCACAATGTAATTAACATATCTAAATTTATGATCTTTTCTGGGATCAATAATTCTGGATACATTCAATCCGAGCACAATCACTTGGATATAAATTCTTATAATTTTTTGCTAAAATAGATGATACGTAGTGTGCGCCTTGGGAGGTTGCATTCTTATATACTAAATCGGAAAGGTGACTCTCAATTCCTAGTATTATTATTTCTATTTAGCGTGTTTCTAAAAGGAAATTAGTCCTCTTAATATAGAGTTAAAGTTGTATACCAGTTGAGTATAAACTAATTAACTCGTTTACAAAGCTATTTTAAATAAACTAAGGAATTAGGTAGAATTAATAAAATTCTAATAGGAACAACTAATGAATTGTTGTAAAAATAGGATAGTAAGGATAACAATAACTAGTAAAATGTATAAATAAAATACGAATTTATATATCGTTTATAACTTGTAATTTATAGAAATTATAGCTGACTCTCTCTACTATACAATAAAACCCATTTTAAAATTCAAAGAGATTAGTGTTCATTTCTAAATTGCAAGAACCTTGCTAAAAAATATATTAAACAAAAAAAAAATCTACTTTTTTATTTTGGTCTGCTTATTGCAAAGATTTATATATATAAAAAACAATAAATCATTTAGCCAACCTTCTTTTACTTGGTAATTTTTCCAAGTTCTTGACAATCTTCATCTTACGAGCTCTTTATCTAAGCAAAATCAATACTTTTTCTCCAAAATTACACTCGATAGTCATTATTAGGCTCAGACAACTCCATTCAAATATACTAGATTTTGGGTATAAATGTCTTTTTTTAACATATTAGTATGGAAGCTTGTTTTCCTACTTCCTAAATATACTGTGAAGTTTTTCAATATGCACAGCACTTCCAGACTAATTTGATTAATTGAAGATCAAGATCCCAACAATTATTATAATTCATGAACAAAAATTTATTACTGACCACCATCCTTTTTCTTGCAAGTCTAAAATTTTCTTTAGCCTTCTCCACTGATAATTCTTTTCCTTTATTAAGTGATTCTACTGACTGTGTCTTGTTTTATGAATTAACACAAGCAGAGAGTGGAGATTTTGTTGTTTCGCTATTACCTGATACTACTTGGACCTTCCCTTTCAATATTGTGAGTACGGCACAAGTTACAATCAAAGTACCTACTGGTGGCTTTGACGTGGGGGAAATAACAGATTTGATTGAAGGTGTTTCCTTTTTCAAAACAGGCAGAGATAATAGCCCTACTGAAGAACCAGGCTTTGATTATATATCATTTAGTCTTGGATCACAGGGAACTTCCAGAATTACTTTTCAGAAAGGAGAAAAGGTAGGCCTGTTCTCTTTTACCAATATAGGTATTTGTCCTGATGGCGATATTACCTTAATGGACAACTTGACAGACCCATTCTTTCCTCCTAATAGTAAACAATCTAATGCTGGGCTTCAAATGACTGTTTCTGGTTTTGGTGGCCCTGACCTTCCTATAGGAATAGCAGGGGCAGCGATTTCTTGCAACCCAATGGAAGAAATGCCACCCGTAGATACTATGGTAGTAGTTCCACCCGTAGATACTATGGTAATTATTCCAATGGATACCGTAATGACAGAACCAATGGATACCGTAGTGACAGAACCAATGGATACCATAGTGGCAGAACCAATGGATACCGTAGTGACGGAACCAATGGATACCGTAGAAATGGAACCAATAGATACAATGGAATCTACGCCTCCCGTGTCTACAAGTGTCATATCTTATGAATTAGAATTGGATGCTGATGGTAATTATATAGTATCTCTTATACCTGATACTACTTGGACCTTTCCTCGTAATATTGTGGGTACGGCTCAGGTTACTATTAAAGTACCTACTGGTGGGTTTCTTGTAGGAGATATTACAGATCTTATCCCGGGAGTATCTTTTGCTAAGACGGGTAGAGATAATAGTCCGACTGAAGATACCAGTTCAGACTATCTTTCTTTTGGTTTAAGATCACAAGGGACTTCTAGAATCACTTTTGAAAAAGGACAAAAAGTAGGACTCTTTTCTTTTCAAAATATAGGCACTTGTCCTAATGGTACGCTTAGTTTAATGGATAATCTTACAGACCCATTTAATCCACCAAATAGTAAACAAAGCAATCCTGGTCAGCAAATGACCGTATCAGGATTTGGTTCAGCTGATTTACCGATAGGTATTTTAGGGAGCAGTATTATTGCTTGCCAAGCAACAAGCGTACCAGTAGATACGATGGAAGTAACACCAATTGATACGACCTCTACTCCACCAGTAATGGACTCCGGGCTTAGCGTTCAAGTAGCGGTACAGAATATCAGTTGTACAGGAGCAAATGATGGAATTATTGTATTAAAACCTGATAATGGACAAGCCCCTTACAGTTATCAATGGACACATGGCCCTACGACTTCCAGTATCGAAAATTTATCGCCCGGCACCTACATAGTTATCGTTACAGATAATACTGGATTTTTTGTAGAACAAACAATAATTATTTCTGAATCAGATGTCTTAAGCGTAGTCATCTCTAAAGCTAATGTTTCTCAAGCAGGTGCGAATGATGGGCAAGGTAGAGCGATTGTGACTGGAGGAGCCGCACCTTATACCTACGCTTGGAGCAACGGAAGTATTCAGCCTCAAATAAATAATTTACCAGAAGGTAGCTATGCCCTTACAGTAACAGATGCATTTGGTTGTACCACCCAAAAGGGAATAACTATTGTAGATCAATCTCAATGTGCAGCTATTGATGTTGCTTTAAATTTACAATCACCAAGTTGTAGTGGAGATAATGACGGACAAATAGTCGTTAGCCCTCAAGGCGGTCAGGCTCCTTATGATTATGCTTGGGAAATTGGTTCAGGGACAAACGATATATCAGGCGTTCCTTCTGGCGTCTATATGGTAACAGTTACAGATGGAACTGGCTGTACTATGGCAGTAAGTGCTATGCTGCAAGACCCACCGCCAATTAATATCCAATTAACGGTCAATACAGCAACTGCTACCATTTCTTCTAATGTATCTGGTGGTATGCGACCTTATACCTATAGTTGGAGTACGGGTGCCACTTCCCCATCTATCAGCAACCTGACAGATGGGGTCTATATGCTTACGCTTACCGATAATCAAGGATGTGAAACTGTTATATCAGAGGTAATTTCCTCTAATACTTGCGCATTAAATATACTAAATGACCTAGATAATCCTTTAACACTCGATCCAGTAGGATGTGATGAAAAAGGGGCGTTATGTTTACCTGTGCCAAGAGACAGTATGATCCATTATAGTATTTTTCTGGATGGGGAAGATTATTCAAGTAATCTACAGGGATGCCAATTTGAAACCTACTTTGCTTATTCGTATGCCTTTTTTCCAGGTAGAACTTCTACTGGAAATTATGAAGTCAGAGAGTGGATGGTTAATGGCGTCATGCAATCTGGAAATTTCACCTCTATGGATGATTTAGTGAATTCTATGAATATCTGGGACCCGACTGGTAATTGGGTTAATTTACCTGATGTTGCTATCATACAAGGCGGAGATGCTAGTAAGACCTATGGCTCTCTACAATTAATGGCTGACGGTGTATCTACAATCCTAGAAGCTAATAGCAACCTAACTCCCAAAGGAACAGAGATTACTTTCAAGCCAGGAACACATACCTTAGTGTTGGTTCGCAATGAAACGACCTGCTCGGATACACTCTCCATCGTTTTACCATGTAGTGGTGCTAGTAGAGATAGTGTGATAAATATTACGATTCAAGAAGGAGGGCAAGTTCCTATTTGTCTAACGCCTTTATTCGGAACAGATATACAAGTTTCTGAAAATACTTGTCCTACTTTATCGGGTACATCTGCCGCAATTGTTTATAATGAAATAACACAGTGCGTAGATATAGCAGGACTGATGACTGGAACAGAGGAAGCTTGCTACACCATAACAGATGCGAATGGAGCAATGATTAATCTAAGTATAATAGTCAATGTACAACCGCCTTCCACCTCTTGTCTAACATTAGATACCGATACGATTTATACATTTGCACCAAGCTGTGCGCCTATCCAAGTTTGTTTGCCAATACCTTTTTCAGATTTATCTGCTGCAATTCTAACGATTGACAATCAACCTTATACAGGTATGATTAATATCTGCTCGGATGGTGGAACAGCTATCACATTTGATCAAGTGGGTACACAAAATTTACGTTTTACTTACGGAACTAATTGTGTCCTAGATATTGTAGCGGTAGTAGGTTGTGATGAAAACATAGTCATAGAAGAAACAATTGATCTTGGTACAATAGATGTCATCTGTCCAGAACTCATTGGCTTACAAAGTACTTTTGTAAGTGTCGAAAATCTTTGTCCAACTGCTAGTGGCAATCATGTTGTTTTTGATATTTTAGACAATAGTGGCTGTATCAGTTTCAATGGCGTAAGTATAGGTATAGATACTGCCTGTATTAAAATTTGTGATGCAGTTGGCTTTTGTGATACCGTTACTTTAATTTACCACGTAGAAGACGAAACAGCAACTCCTCCCGTTCTTTTTGAAGCAGTAGATGATTCTATCACTATCCGCTTAAATGAATCTGTGGTAATAGATGTTTTAGGCAATGATTCTTTTAGATTCTTAGATACAACTTATTTGACTAGGGATCCCCTAAATGGTCAGGCAATCATTAATCCTGACGGCACCTTTTCTTATATTGCGGAAACAGGATTCTGTGATGACGATGCGCCTGTTACCTTCGAATACGCTATTTGTGAAAGTAGTGTATGCGATACTGCTACCGTATCTGTTTACGTAGATTGCTTCGTTAGCAATAATTTAGTTGTCTATAACGGATTTTCGCCTAATGATGATGGTATTAATGATAGCTTCCGAATAGATGGAATCGAAAATTATCCAGGCAATACCGTACGTATTTTCAATAGGTGGGGCAATAGAGTTTTTAGTCAAGATGGTTATAAAAATGAATGGTCTGGTAATTGGGATGGTAGGACAGTGTTACCTGATGGGACTTATTTTTATATTATTGATTTAGGAGATGGTTCTGACCCGTTGAAGGGGTATCTTCAGATACGGAGGTAATTCTTAAAGAACAGAGAGTAGAGAAGCGAGAATAGAGACAGATTCCGTTAAAAAACAACGGAATTTCGTTTAATTTTAAACGGAATCCGTCTCTATTCTCTGCTCTCGCCTCTCTGTTCTAAAATTAAAATGTCTTAGTCATTCGCTCAGGTACTGCCAAAATAAAATCCGCCTTTCCTTTATTCTCCTCTAATAAATCATCAATAGCTTCTTGGTAAACAGAAGAAATGGTGACTACTTTTAAGTCAGGTTGTTCATGTTGTAAATACCACAAAATGCCTTCATAATTATCAGAATGATACGATCCATTAAAATGAATAAATAGTTGTCCTTCTTGATAATTTTTTAAAATAAAATGCGCCATCGTTGCATCCTTGATGGCTTGCGCTTTCGGGAAATTTTCTCCTGCATGTCCGCCCATTCCCATATCCATCATAGCTTTGTAGCCTGGCAAATTCCCATCAAATGGCATAGGCAATGGAGCAATCCACTGTTTATCTTCTTGCGGTAAAGTTTCTAATTCTTCTATTCCTTTTCTAAAAACGATTCGAGCATAGCGTCTCGGCACATTGGTCGCAATTACTTTTAGTCGATGCTCTTTCGCAAAATCCACTATTGGGGCATAATCTGTTTTATAATTATTCCAGAGCCTAGCCAAAGTATCTAGTTGAGCAGCATCTATCTTCCCAGATAGATAATCATCTGTAGCGGTTTGATTATCTGTTTCTAACATTTCAAATCCTAGCATCAAAGAACGACTCTCTTTCAAGTCTCTTGTTAGCTCTAATTGTAACCAATGCCCTATTGGGTTATTATGCAATTCCCCGAATAAAACTATATCTGCTTTCTTACATTTCTTTATTAGTTTTTTGTAGCTAGTCGTTTTATTTTTTTTATTAAAAAGTTGATAGGCTGGTTTGTGCTGTGCGTGCATATACGTTGCAGTGAATACTAAAATTAAAATAGAGAAAATATATTTCATATACTATTTGATAGACTACTTATTTCTACTAAATATTTTCGATTTCTTCCTTTGAAAGACCTGTTGATTGTATAATTATTTCAATAGGCACTCCATTATCTTTCAGTGCTTTAGCTACTTCAATATTCCTTTCCTTTCTGCCTTCCTCTATGCCTTCTTCTCTACCTTTCTCTCTACCCTCTTTCCTACCTTCCTTTCTGCCCTGTTCTATACCTTTTTTCCTACCTTTGTCTTCTGCTTCACCTCTTGCTGTATCGACTATATTTTGCATATCCCAATAATATTTTAAACTCTTTTGATAGGCCTCTCTCTCTTCTGGAGTAAATTTGGCAATTTCGGCAGCTTCAAATAATTTTGTAAAAATTCGATCTTGTAATTTTTGAGGACGATCCTTTAATCGGGCAAGATGTGTAAAAACATACATCCACTTATCAAATTGCGTTTCTAACTCTTCTTCTTTCTTTTTAAATTTTGGAAGTTCTATGTAAACGAATTTTAACTTGTCATAAAACACTTCACATCTTTGGTTTTTCAAATCAACAACATGTAAAAATTCTTCCTCGTCTTTATGCTCATCAAAAATAAAGTCTAAAATTCCTACAGAATAAATCGGCTCTAATTTATAGTTCCATTTGTTTTTTTTGCTTTGTTCTATAATTGGAAAGGAAGCATAAAAAAGACTTCTATCTTTGAAGAAATTTTGTTTTGCTCGCTGCATTTCGACAATAAATTTTTCTCCATTATCGCCAATACAATAAAGATCAAAAATTGCTTTTCTATCTATTTCTGTAAATCCTAGTCTCTCTCCTGATGAATAAGATAAATCTTTTATTTTCCTATCAGGAAGGATTTGGTTCAAAAAGTCTATCAACAATATTTTGTTAGGTTCTGTACCAAATAGCTTTTTAAAACCAAAATCTGTTAGTGGATCAATATATCTGTCTCTTTGTTCATTCATGTTATAGTTATTTAGTTTTTCTTACAAAAATAACCGTTTTTTGCGATTTTCTCACTATACTTATATTTAAACAACTTCAATAGATAAATCCTACTTTTGCCCTATGAAATGTGCAATACTTTATAACAGTCTTTTAGCGGTCATCAATTGGAATCCGCAAAAGGAAATATTCCAACTTACCATTCCCGAAATTTTAGGTTTTGGACCTACGACTATTGCCCCACTCTGGTATAGTATGGGATTCATGGTGGGCTTTATGATTGGCTATGCTATTGTATTCCGAATGTTTAAGCGGGAAGGAGAAGATGTAGAAACACTCGATCAATTATTACTAGCATTAATGTTGGGTACTGTTTTTGGTGCAAGAATCGGTCATTGCGTATTTTATGATTGGGACTATTATAGTCAACATTTAATAGAAATATTCTTACCTATTCAAACAGAACCTACTTTTAAATTTACTGGTTTTTTAGGTTTGGCGAGTCATGGTGGAGCAATGGGGGTCCTAATCGCACAGTGGTGGTATTGCAAAAACGTTTTAAAGAAACCATTGATTTGGTTACTAGATAGAATTGGTGTACCTGTTATTTTAGTGGGAGCTTTGATTCGACTAGGCAATCTTATGAACTCAGAAATTATTGGTAATCCTACAGATGTATCTTGGGCATTCGTGTTTGAGCAAGTCGATCAGATTCCTAGACATCCTGTACAACTTTATGAGTCTATTGCTTACTTTATTATATTTGGTATATTGAGTTACTTATATTGGAAAACAGATATTCGATATAAAACGGGACGTTTGTTAGGGGTATTTACTGTTTTGTTATGGAGTACTAGATTTGGATTGGAGTACTTTAAACGAGATATGGGCGGTATTGAAAATGCACTTGGATTTTTTAGTACTGGGCAATGGTTGAGTATCCCTTTGATATTGGTTGGTCTCTATTTTTTGTTTCGACCATTGAAAACGGTATAGATTATTAATACTAAATAGATTTTTTCACCACATAGAATTCAAATGTGAAAAAATCCGTGACTAATCAATCCGTGACTAACTAATTTTTAGTCGCGGATTGATTAGTCACAGATTTTCCTCCACACACATTAACTTTCCACTAAATTTTAGCACACTCAACAATCGGCTGATACCTAACGACCACAGTTTTCACCGTAGTGCCTAGTTTATAAAATGATCATCATTACAATGAACAAACCATTTATTCTATTTTTCAGTTGTCTACTATTCTTCACCGCTTGCCAAAAAGAACAAGCTAAGACAACAGGTAATGAACAAGCAATCGAAGCAAATACAACAGAGTCGAAGACTACTACTCGCCCAGAAATCCCAGGCCCAAGAACTTGTTTCTGGACTAGAGGACCTGTAAGCAAAGATCCCTACATGAATATAGCCTACCCCGATGCAGGGGTATTTTATTGGGCGGCCATGTTTACCATTCCAGAAGGTGCTACTCTGACCTTAGAAGGTGATTTTCCTCATTCCAGATATATGTCCTTTATCAGTTACGATCAAAGAGGAGCACCTGTGGAATCTATGACCGACTATTTAATCGTACCCGAAGAAGGAGGCGTGAATCCTTTTGTGGTTGGTGCTAATAGAACCGCTACAAAAAGACGCTATCAAGTAAACATTCTTAATGCCCAACCTCCTAAGAGGAAGGTAGAAGGCTCCAAAGTAAATGAGCCGATTCAAGTACAGGATTCCAAAATGCAGAACAACTTGATTAATACTTTACATGCTCCAGCTTATGGGCCTGGTCAGCAAGCGGTACTATATAGAATCTATGTGCCAGATAAGGGGACTGCCCCGACAGGTGGCGTTGATTTACCAGAAGCAGTTTTAACCTTAGCATCTGGAGAAGTATTAAGAGGTGCTGAAGCTTGTGCAGCTTTAAAAAGTAAACAGCCGCTAAGAATCACACCCAATGCGGTAGGCGTTCCAAAGGCTAAATATTACGATTTAGTGCATCAACCCGATAAGCCTGCCACACATCCAGCTACGAATCCGCCTACTTGGTTTATTCAATATGATAGAGCTTTTTTATTAGGTATCTATAATGGACAAATGCCCGAAAATCCTAGAAGGAGTACAGGTGGTTTTTATCCTAACTTAGATAACAATTATGTGCGAGCTATTATTAATCGAAAATTTGGGGAGGTCTTTGTCTTGCGAGGCAAACTACCTGTGACTCCTAAGACTTATAATGGAGATCAAACAATGACTGCTGGACAATTGGTCTATTGGTCGCTTTGTTCTAATCAAGGTTTCTCGCATACTAGAGTAAACGATTGCTTATACGATGAGCAAGTACCCATAGATAAGGACGGAAATTATATGATTGCGATTAGTCGAACAGCAGATAGACCTAGAAACGCCTACCCAGAGTGCGGTATCGGTTGGCTACCAATGGCAGATGATGGCGATGGTTCTTTTGACGAAGACGTAACAATTATCCAGATTAGAAATATGTTAGCTGATCCTAATTTTGCAGAGTCGGTACAGAATATACCAGGTATTGGTCAGGAAAAAGAAACGATGAAAGCGTATTTGCCACAGTCTTATTATACGACTAAAGGGGCTTTTGAAGTGTTTATTCCTTGCTTTGAGTAAAGCGGATTGATAATCTACTGCTTCATTTTAGGCGAATTAATAAGCAACTCAGATCGTCGAGGTTTGTAACCTCTATGCAGTATGATTATCGTATCGCATCGAGGTTACAAACCTCGACGATCCTAAGCACTGCCATTGACAAAATAAAGATTGAAGTATGACACTAGTAAAAAAATTACTTCAATCCACTTTACTGCGGCACCTCTCGCCCATTGATAGCTATCTTTTCTTCTTCTTTATGATTATGCTTCCCCTCTTCAAAAGTTGGCTCTGCATCAAACATTTTTAATAAATCACCAACGGTGGATTTTAAGTCTGCACGATCTATTATAAAATCTAGGAAGCCATGATCTAGTAAAAACTCAGATCGTTGAAAACCTTCTGGTAAGTCTTTTTTAATGGTCTCTTTTATGATTCTTGGACCTGCAAATGCAATAAGAGCCTTTGGTTCAGAAAAATTCAAATCTCCTAGCATTGCATAAGAAGCCGTTACTCCTCCAGTCGTAGGATCCGTTAAAAAGGAAAAATAAGGTAATTTCGCTTTTGCTAATAAGGTCAATTTTGCAGATGTTTTAGCCATTTGCATTAAAGAGAAAGAGGATTCCATCATTCTTGCCCCTCCTGACTTGGAAATAATCATTAATGGATGCCGATGCTCAATACAGTAATCGATAGCTAAGGAAATTTTTTCCCCAACAACAGAGCCCATAGACCCTCCAATAAATCTGAAATCCATCGCTGCGACTACTAAAGATTTAGTATCCACCTTACCGACTGCTACCGTTAAAGCATCCTTCAAACCTGTCTTTTCTCTAGCCGCTTCTAATCTTTCGTGATAAGGCTTTAAATCTGTAAATTCTAAAAAGTCTTTGGAGACTAAGTTTCCAAAAAGCTCTGCATATTGCTGTTCATCAAATAATAGGTCAAAATATTCTACCGACCCAATTCGCACATGATGGTTGCAATTAGGGCATTTGAAAAAGTTCTCTTTTACATCCTTCTGAGTGTTGGTTACCTTACATTCATCGCAATGGTACCATAAACCCTCAGGAGTCTCCATTTTCTGCTTAGTAGCAGTAGTAATACCTTCTGTTAATCTCTTAAACCATCCCATAATCGTACTAATTTATATCGAAGCTGTTTAAAATAACTTCGTAGTTCTACTGACAAAATTCTGTGTTTAATGAATGAGCAGACTTGTTTGTAATTCTATAGCCAAAGCGGTGACAAAAGTAGGCATCTACTTCAAATTATAATAATAATATCACCTGTTTTGTTCGTAATTTATCTTTAAAAAAATGGGTATTAAATTGCTGAGGGGAATTGTATAGTGCTGATTATCACTACATTGAATAGTATTCCTACAAGATACAGATTAAATATTAATTATCTTAGTTAAAACAATAATATTAAGTATTATTCTTTATTTTTAAACATAGATGTTCAATTTTACACAACTCTTACTACTCTTTGTTTTTTAAGCGAAATTTCGCTAATTAATATCTTAGCTACCGTCGTACGATTAGAAATACCATCTAACAACTGTTTTTAAAACTAAATAAACTATCAATTCATTTTTAAAGAACTTCTTAGTAAATTACTTCCTTAGGAATGCGGTAGAAATAACTATACATTCTTGAGTAGTTCTTTTTCCTTCTGAGAATACTTTGAAAATCCTTACGTAGCTAGGCTATGTGCGGTTTTCAAAGCATCCTCAGAAGAAAAAATTACTGCCTCAAGAACGCACATTTATTTCCACCGCATTCCTTAGCAATGGTTCAAGATATTTATTAACCGTACTATTAAACAACTAACCGCTTTATGAAAAATCTAATTAAAATGCTTAGTTTACTTGTTACGTGCTTATGCGTAGCATGTGTAACACAAAGCCCTACTGTGCAAGAAACCAATACTGCCCCAATGCCTCCCAAACCCGAAACAGAAGTTACTTCCCCTTCCTCCAATCTAACAGCCAATATTCCTATTGACGAAAGAGTCAGAATGGGGTCTTTAGCGAATGGCTTAAAGTATTACATTCAACAAAATGCTAAACCTGAAAACAGAGCAGAATTGCGCTTAGCTGTTGCTGCAGGTTCTATGCAGGAAGACGACGATCAATTAGGATTAGCACACTTTGTAGAACACATGGCGTTCAATGGTAGTACTAATTTTGAAAAGAATGAATTAGTGGACTACTTAGAATCTGTGGGTGCTAAGTTCGGCCCTGATTTAAATGCCTATACTAGTTTTGATGAAACAGTATATATGTTACAAATTCGTACAGACGACCAAGAGCAAATGCTCAAAGGTTTACTGGTACTAGAAGATTGGGCAGGTGGCGTTGCCTTTGATGACGAAGAAATTGATAAGGAAAGGGGCGTAGTAGAATCTGAATGGCGGACTAGATTAAGTCCGGATCAGAGAATGCAGCAAAAATATTTCCCTGTGATGTATAAAGATTCCCGTTATGCAGAACGCTTGCCTATTGGTGATCCTGACATTATCAACAATGCTTCTTATGAAACCGTTAAGCGTTTTTATAAGGATTGGTACCGACCTGATTTAATGGCGGTAGTCGCAGTCGGTGATTTTGACATGGACCAAATGGAAGCAGAGATTAAAGCTAGATTTTCTAAATTAGAAAATCCTGCCACACCAAGAGCTAAAGAAAACTATACAGTACCGCCTCATCCAGAAACCTTAGTCTCTATCTGCTCGGATAAAGAAGCCCCCTTCACTAGAGTGCGAGTAGAGTATAAACACAAGAGCCAAGAGATGACCGACCTAAATGGTTTCAGAAAGCAAATGACGCACAACTTATACAATAGTATGCTCAATGCTAGATTGGATGAATTGGCACAAAGTCCAGAGCCTCCTTTCACTTTTTCTTATGCTGGATTTGGTAAGGATGTAGGAGATATTTCCACCTATACTGCTTATGCTTTTGTACCAGAAGGTGGTGCTCAAAAAGGTTTAAATGCCGTGCTAACAGAAAATGAAAGAGTCCTACAACATGGCTTCACGGCTACCGAATTGGAACGAGCTAAATTAAAAATAATCAAGTCGGTAGAACGTGGCGTAAAAGAAATGGACAAGACAGAATCTCGGAGATTAATCCAAAAGTATGTCTATCATTTTTTAAAAAACAATCCGATTCCTAGTCCAAAGCAACAATTGAGTTTGTATCAAGAACACCTACCTGGTATTGAATTATCAGAAGTGAATGCTCTTGCGAAAGAATGGATTATAGAAGAAAACAGAGTTGTTGTTGTAACTGGCCCTGAAAAAGAAGGCGTGGCATTACCCACAGAACAAGAGGTACTAAGCATTCTAAATACGGTGGCGCAACAAGACGTTGCGGCCTATGTCGATCAAGTATCGGACGAGCCTTTATTAGCTACCGCCCTTACGCCTGTAGTCATTGAAGAAGAGAAAGCTTTGACAGAAATTGATGCGACAGAATTGCGCCTAGCCAATGGAGTACGTGTGATACTGAAGGCGACAGATTTTAAAAATGATGAAATTATTATGCGTTCTTTTAGCCCTGGTGGAACTTCTTTATACCCAGATGCAGATTACCAGAGTGCTTCCAATGCGGCAAGTATTATTAATGAATCAGGAATTGGCACTTTTGAGTTAACACAATTACAAAAGAAATTAGCTGGTAAGAAAGTAGGCGTTGGGCCATCTATCGGTAGCTTATACGAATATATGAATGGTAGCTGTTCGCCAGAAGATCTGCAAACTTTATTTGAATTAACCTATCTATATTTTACTGCCCCACGAAAAGATGAACAGGTTTTTCAATCTTATGTGACGAAACAAAAGTCTATTTATAAAAATCTATTTTCTAATCCACAGTACTATTTTTCTGATCAAACTTATAAGATCAAATATGATAACCATCCTAGAATGGGTTGGCCTACTGCGGAGAAATTAGATCAAATCAGTTTAGATCGAGTGATGGAAATTTACAAAGATCGCTATGCAGATGCTAGTGATTTTACCTTCTTCTTTGTTGGTAATTTTGACTTAGAAACCATGAAGCCTTTACTAGCTACCTACTTAGGGAATCTTCCGTCAACAGATAGAGAGGAAACTTGGAAAGATTTAGATATAGATTTAATACCAGGTTCCATTAAGAAAGATTTGACAAAAGGCGCTGCTCCAAAAGCATTGATCGACATTACTTATCACGGTGACTATGAAGGCGAAAGCATCGAAGATCAAATGAAGTTTTATATGATGATAGACTTGCTAAGCATCAAAATGCGAGAGTCTATGCGAGAGGACAAAGGAGGGGTTTATGGCGTACGGGTCAATGGTAATATTTCTAAATATCCAGAAGCTAAATATGCGATCAATATTTCTTTTAATTCAGAACCTGATAAAGCAGAAGAATTAATAAAAACAGCGATGAATGATCTAGAGGAGGTTCGTAAAAATGGGGCAACAGAAAAAGATCTAACTAAAGTAAGAGAGACTCTCACACAAGGTCGTACCAAAGCTTTAAAAGAGAACAAGTGGTGGATGAATAAAATGGTGGGCACTTATCAAAATGATCGTCAAGATTTTAAATACTATGATTTAGCTCCTTACCAAGAGGTACTTAATAGTGTTGGATCTAGCGATATGCAATCGGCCGTTCAACGTTTTTTTAATGATAAAAATAAAATTGAAATTGTGATGATGCCGGAGCCTGCGGAAACTAATTAAAAGAGTAGAGACCAGAGAATAGAGACAAGAGACTTGTGTTATTAGCAATCATTCAATTTCACAAGGACATCTATTTCTATTCTCTGTTTTTTGTTTTTTGTTTTTTGTTTTTTACTTGTAATGGCTCTACTGCAAAAAGGTGTCGGACACTTCACTTTAGCAAAAGTTATAATCACTAGTCTCTAGTGCATAGCCATTAATGAATAACAAGTGTCCGACACCTTTTCTCAAAGTACTCTTTTTTCAGTAAAGCCTTGTAATAAATTTTGAATTATCTCTCTTGTGAAAATCGAGACTTTCCGTTAGTTTTGTCGTCAATTAAGTGAGGATAATAAAATTTAAAATTGAAATAGGAAAATTTATGTTAAATAGTTTAGATAAGCTAACAACAGAAGAAAAAGATTTAGTAATGAATGCTTTGCCAATCATTACGGTAATGATTGCAGCCGCAGATGGAGAAGTAGATGAAAGCGAAACAGGATGGGCTAATAAATTAACAGACATTCGTAGCTATTCTCACGAAGAAGAGTTGCAAGCTTATTACGAAAAAGTAAGCAAAAATTTTGATCAGCAAGTTCGCATGATGGTCAAAGATTTACCTGCAAATATAAAAGATGCGGTGCCTGCACTAGCAGCTACCCTTGCAGGTATGAATGATATATTACCTAAATTACCACCAACTGTATCAGGCCCTTTTCTGAAAAGTATGAAGTCCTTCGCAAAACACATCGCTCGTGCTTCTGGTGGGTTTTTAAAAATTGCAAGTATTAGCAAAGAGGAACAAGCTTTGATTGATCTACCAATGATTACTTTCGTTCCTCCTGTAATTGTGGAAG
>CAKZUM010000075.1 GCA_937921525.1 uncultured Saprospiraceae bacterium | reverse complement strand
TGGCGTTCTCCTGCCTTTAGCCAAAGTATGACCCAGAGTGTAATTCTTGGGATTATAGCTCTGTATTTTTTATTAAACATGTTGGTCGTTGGCTACTTTCTAGGAGATATTCTAGAAGAGTTTTCAGCAGAGGAAAGAGCCTTGACGCTTGTCGTAGCAGGATTGTTTTTCTATGCCTTATTAGACTTACTAACCCGTTACTTTGTTCAATCTTTTCCTGCTATCGATATCAAACCTTATCTGACTTTACCCGTCAAAAAAAGTACGCAGGCGCATTATTTGTTGCTTCGTTCTTTTGCTAGTTTTTATAATATATTGCCCCTGTTCTTTTTAGTCCCATTTTTCTTTAGAAGTGTCGTGGGGAGCTATCCTATTGCACAGGTATTGGCTTTTGCGGTTTTTAGTATTGGGCTAGTAGCCTTGACCAATGTACTCTCTTTCTATATAGAAAAACGAATGGCGATTAAAGGGCCTTTGGTAGGTGCATTACTTGTGGGAATAGTGATTTTATTTTTCTGTGAGATGAAAGGATATATCTCTATTTTTCCTTATTTCCTGCAATTAGCCAAAACGGTTCTAGCCTATCCTATTTTAAGTTTGATACCTGCTATACTAGCGGTAGTCATTTACTTTATCGCACATCGCTTTTTTGTGAGTAACTTTAGTTTAGATGCCAATCAAACCACTGCGAATTTATTTGGACAAACTATCCCTAGTGGTTTATTTGATCGTTTTGGAGAAGCTGGTAAATTGATGGATTTAGAAACTAAGTTAATGCTACGTTCAAAACGTTCCATGACGTACTTGCAGATGAGTGGTTTCTTTCTATTTTATCCATTATTTTTTATAGGTGATGATACTTTAAACAGTCCTTTTATGTTGATCTTTATAGGGATAATGATAACAGGTATGGTCGCCATGAATCACGGACAACTCATGCTTTCTTGGAATAGTTTACATTTTGATTTATTACAATCTAGAAGCTTCACCTATCATGATTTGTTTAAGGCTAAATACTATATTTTGGTCTTGTCTTGCCTATTACCTTTTGTTTTGAGTTTGCCTTATTTTTTTATCAATAAAGAGATAGTTTTATTCAGTTTTGTCTTGCTACTATACAATATGAGTATCTCCATTTTTGCCTACATGTTTTTGGCAAGCTATAATTCCCAAAGGGTAGATCCTAATGAAAAAGGAGCGTTCAATATGAAAGGATTTGGGGCAGCACATTTTTTAATTCCTATACCAATAATGGCTTTTCCTTTTTTGTTATATTACTTTGGTTTCTTCTTTGGGGGCAAGGTGGCAGGGCTTTCTTTGATTGCTTTAATCGGTATTATAGGCCTACTATTACATCCATTCATCATCCAATTTTGTGTAAATAATTTCAAGAAGAACCGATACCAAATTGGTGCAGCCTTTCGGAAAAAATCTTAGGAATGGTGAATTGCATTTATTTCACTACCTCCAACTATTTTGAATATAAAAAACACGACTCATGATTACTATAAACGGTTTAGAAAAACACTACGACCAACACAAAGCATTGGACATCTCCAATCTAACATTCAACAAAGGAGAAATCATAGGCATTGTCGGCAACAATGGCGCAGGAAAAACAACGATGTTTAGTTTGATTCTTGATTTAATAAAAGCCACTAAAGGAACCGTTACTTCCAAAGATAAAGATGTGAGTCAGACGGAAGATTGGAAAAAATATACTGCCGCTTTCATTGATGAAGGTTTTCTTATAGGCTTTTTGACACCTGAGGAATATTTTGAATTTCTAGGAAAAGCCTATAACCTATCTAAAACAGATGTGTTAAACTTTGTCCAACAATTCGAGGAAATTTTTAATGGAGAAATCTTAGGTAAGAAAAAATACATAAGAGATTTATCAAAAGGTAATCAAAAGAAAGTGGGCTTAGTCGGTAGCTTAATCGGCGACCCTGAAATTATTTTATGGGATGAGCCTTTCTCCAATTTAGATCCCTCTACGCAGTTGCGTATTAGACAACTCATTAGAGATCAAAGTCAAAACCGTACTTTTTTGATTAGTAGCCACGATCTCAATCATATTTCTGAGGTATGCTCTCGAATCATTATTTTGGAACAGGGGCTTTTGATTAAGGATGTAGAGCGAGCAGCTATTTCTGCAGAGGAATTGGTGGACTTTTTTACGCCTGCTTAAATATTAGCTCTGTATTTTTAAAAAACATAATTAAAAGTGAATAAACTCACCAAAAAACATAATTAAAAGTGAATACAACATAAAAATTTCGTATTTTTGCTAAAAAAAATGTTTGCAAGAAGTTTAACACCAATCGTAAGAAAAAAAGTAGGTCGAGGAAAAGCAATCATGATAATTGGTCCTAGACAAGTAGGAAAGACAACCCTGATAAAACAGGAATTGGAGAATTTAAACTATCAATTTTTCGATGGAGATGATCCTCTGATTAGGAATTTATTGAAGGAGCCAAATACAGAAAAACTACGCCAATTGATAGGATCTAGTAAGATTGTTTTTGTAGATGAAGCTCAACGGATAGAAGGAATAGGATTGACCTTAAAAATAATTACCGATCAGTTTAAAGATGTACAACTATGGATAAGTGGTTCTTCTTCATTTACGCTTTCTCATGAATTAAATGAACCTTTAACTGGCAGAAAATGGGAATATGAAATGCTTCCAATTAGCTGGGAAGAATTTGAAAACCACGTAGGTTTTTTGCAAGCGGAACAACAATTAGAAACAAGACTACTCTATGGATTTTATCCTGATGTATTAAATAATCCAGGAGACGAAATAGAAATTTTAAAAAATTTAGTTAATAACTATTTATATAGAGATCTACTATCTTATGCTAAAATAAGAAAACCTAGAGTATTGGAATTATTAGTTCAATCATTGGCCTTACAATTAGGTTCAGAAGTAAATATGAATGAGTTATCACAACAAGTAGGGGTCGACAAAAATACAATAAAACGTTATATCGAAATATTAGAAAAAGGATATGTAATTTATCAATTAGGAAGTTTTAGTGGAAATCTAAGAAACGAAATAAAAAAGAATAAAAAAATATACTTCTACGACAACGGAATTAGAAATATGATAGTGGGGAACTTTAATGAGTTAAATCTTAGAAAAGATATAGGAGGTTTGTGGGAAAATTTTCTTATCGCCGAGCGGTTAAAGCAACATAACTATAAGATGAGTCTAGCAAGGCCCTATTTTTGGCGAACTACTCAACAACAAGAAGTTGACTACGTCGAAACTGACGGAGGACAAGTAAAAGGATTTGAATTTAAATGGAATCCAAAAAAGAAAGCAAAATTACCAAAAACATTTACAGAAAAATACAAAGCGGAAGAAGTTATAATAAACCGAGATAATTTTAGAGAATTTGTAATATTGAAATAAGTATTAATCCTCCTGTCCCAAAAGGCTTGATCTCCGACAAAACGATAGAAATTTTCCTATCTCTTCCACTCTTACCTATTCCTTTACTAATTTTACCGTTCTAATAGGGGACAATCTATTATTAATCATCTTGATATTGTAGAAAGACTTGGGAAGTTTTGAAAACTTACCAAGTCTTGGTCTTCGCTTATAGCTTCAACTACCTAATACCATCACAAACTAAACCTATGAGACAACTCAACTATTTGTCCATACTGCTATCTATTGGCATTTCTTTATTAACAAATGCCAATTTATATAGCCAAAGTGCCTTACTCCAAGGCACTATCTCCGATCAAAATGGAGAAACCTTGCCATCCGCCACTATTCAAATTGGAGAGCATGGCACCATTGCAGATTTTGATGGGCAGTATTCCATAGAATTACCTGCGGGAACTTATCAAATAGCTGTTAGCTATCTGGGTTATGAGACTTACGAAGCGCCAGTTGTATTAGCAACAGGTACTCCCACTATCTTAGATATAGCACTTTCCGAAACCGTCAACTTATTACAAACGGCAACCGTCACTACTGGCAAATATGAAAAGCCATTGAGTGAAGCTACGGTCTCTTTAGAAATTTTAAAATCAGACTTGGTAGAGAGTACCAATGCGACTAGTATAGATCAGGCATTAGAAAAAATACCTGGCGTAAGCATTGTCGGAGGACAGGCTAACATTCGGGGAGGTTCTGGTTTTTCTTATGGGGCAGGTAGTCGAGTATTGGTGCTCGTTAATAACTTGCCCGCCCTACAAGCGGATGCGGGTACACCTAATTGGGGGGATTTGCCTGTGGAAAATATTGAGCAAGTGGAGGTCGTAAAAGGAGCCGCTTCTGCGCTCTATGGCTCTGCCGCTTTAAATGGTATCTTCAATATCCGAACCGCCTATGCTCGATCCGAACCTGAAACCAAAATTTCTATTTTCGGTGGGATATTTAATGCCCCCAAAGATGCTAGCAAAAAATGGTGGGCGGATGGAGAAACAAAATACGAAACTGGACTCCTCTTTTCCCATAGGCAAAAAATCAACAAATTAGATGTAGTCCTCGGCGGACGTTTATATACCAAGGAAGATCCTAGAGAGGGATTTGGCAATGACCAAGGACGAGCCTCCGTCAATCTTCGATATAGAGTGACCGATCAATTATCAATTGGATTGAATACCACTTATAATAAACAAAAGAATCGGAGTTATTTTTATTGGTTAAATGCACAGGAGGGAATTTATCAAGGAACGGAAAGTAATGGCGAGACCCGCCCTACTCGATTCTATATCGACCCTTTTATTAATTATTATGACAATAAAGGAAATAGACATCAGTTTACTGGTCGATTTTATAGTATAGATAATAAATCATTGATTGGCGATACGGATAATTTTTCCGATCAATTATATGGTGAATATCAGTTTCAAAAAAATATTGATAAATGGGATTTGGTAGCTACGGCAGGAGTCGTTGGTTCTACTACAGATATTACTGCTCCCTTATACGGAGATACCTCTTTTGTATTAACTAATGCAGCCACTTATCTGCAATTAGAAAAAAAGGTCGGAGATAAATTAAATATTTCTACTGGTGTCCGTTATGAATACAACCAGATTGATGGTCCAGAGTTGGTGGCAGGAACGATTATCCCAGATGGTAAATTTGAGGATGCTCGACCAATTTTTCGATTTGGTTTAAATTATCAATTACAAGAAGCTACTTACTTAAGAACTTCTTGGGGACAGGGTTTCCGTTTCCCGACTATTGCCGAAAAATATATTACAACAGAGGCAGCAGGTTTCCCAATTTTCCCTAATCCCGAATTAGCATCAGAAACAGGTTGGAGTGCAGAAATTGGAATCAAACAAGGTTTTAGAGTTCGTAATTGGCAGGGGTACTTAGATGTGGCCGCATTTCAAATGGAATATGAGAATATGATTGAATATGCTGTCAGTGCTACTGTCATTGATGGTATACCACAGGTAGGATTTCAAGCTCAAAATATTGGTAATACCATTATCAAAGGTTTGGATTTTAGTCTGGTAGGAGAAGGTAAATTGGGCAATATTCCTTTAGCAATCTTAGCAGGCTATACCTATATTGATCCTAAATTTCAAGAATTCACAGATGGCATCCAAGCCCGATCTAGCGTAGATTTTAATATTTTAAAATATCGTTTTCAACATTCTGTAAAGGTGGATATTGAAACTGGATTTAATAAATTTAAAATAGGAATTGCTCTATTAAGGAATAGTAACATGGAGGCAATTGATGCCTTGTTTGAAGATTTTGTTATCCCTGGTTTGAAGGAATATAGAGCGGCTAATAATGAAGGCTATTATGTTTGGAATGTAAGAATGTCTTATCAATTAAGCTCTCCGCTAAAGGCTTCTTTGATTGTCAATAATCTAACGAATGAGGAATATAGTAATCGACCTGGGCTATTAGAACCTACTCGGCTTATTAGTGCTCGATTGGATTATGTTTTTTAAACGAGTGTAAAATAATGAAGGGGTAAGTCCAATTTATGAATCAAATCTATCTATTATTTTTTTAGGATCTTCACTTGTATGTCGAATATCCACAACGATCACTTGAACTTCATCCTCCACAACTGTATAAATAATTTTATAAGACCATTTCAAAATCCTGCGATAGATAATTTGTTCATTACAAATCGCTAATTCTTTAGGATTAGCATTTGGTAGTTTAGCTAATTTCTCAATAGCATCAAGCATTCCATTCACTACTTTATGTGCTACATCGTAAGAAGCATTTTCTAATAGATAATTCGTAATTTCTTCAAGACGTTCTTCTGCAAATTCAGTTAGAATTACTTGGTAGGTTTTAGCCATTTTTTAGATTTTTTTCTAACATTATCTATTGTAGAAAACTTACCTTTTTTCACCTTCTTTAGGTCTTTTGCATATTGTTTTCTGGCCTCACTCGCAGTTATAGGTTTACCATCTATATCATAACCAATTATAGTTTCCTCCTGTTCTTTAACATAGGTTTTCAACATAGAGTGAACTGCTTTCAAAAAAGAATCGTCTAATTCCTCTAAATAATGTGCTATTTGTGTTCTTAATTCATTATTGCTCATAATTAGTA
>CAKZUM010000074.1 GCA_937921525.1 uncultured Saprospiraceae bacterium | reverse complement strand
CTCTCCGCGACGCTCCAATAACTCGGCTTGCGCTTTGACCAATTTCTCAGGTTGCAGGTACAAATCCATAGCCGTTAAGGTCAAGGTTTTAGCAGCGACTAACATCCCTTTATGTCCAATAGACGTACCACCAGCCGCTACTGCTTGCCAGCTATGCGCAATCGTACCAGGTACCCAAGTAGCAGCACCCATAGCTGTGGTAGGTCTTATCCAGCTAATGTCTCCAACATCTGTAGAACCCCGCATCCCTTTTTCCATAACTTCTAATGGTTTTACTTTTCGTGCCGAGGCAGGTGTTAAGTCTTTGGTTGGATAAGATTTCATAATCTCTTTTGCAAATGCCATTTCTTCTGGTGTATATTGCACCCCACCTACGATTTCTAAATTATGGTGCATCACCTCTGCCAAAGTCTTATTAGGTAGTTTATTAAAATAGCCCGTAATTACTTCTTCTTCCATCTTCGTCTCTGTCCCCATTGCCGCTGCTTGGGCAGTCAATCTTACTCGTTCTACCAGATTCTTACACTCCCGTATATCAGGATGTCGGATGATATAATAAACCTCTGCAAAAGCAGGCACAATATTCGGCGCTTTCGCTCCATTGGTAATGGCATAGTGAATTCGACTATCAGGATGGATATGTTCTCGCATTAGATTAACCATGTGATTCATCGCCTCCACACCATCTAGTGCAGATCGGCCTCTCCACGGGCCACCTGCTGCATGTGCCGCCAATCCTTTGAATCTAAATTTAATAGACACCGCCGCCAAAGAAGAATTCGCATCCGCCTGATTTTTATCTTGTGGATGCCAAGACAAGACTGCATCTGCATCATCAAATAAACCTGCTCGGACCATAAATATTTTTCCACCGCCGCCTTCTTCTGCAGGTGTTCCATATAGTCGGATGGTCCCACTTGTTCCCGTCCGAGCTAACCAGTTTTTGGTATGTATCGCTGCTGCCATAGAACCCGTTCCAAATAGATGGTGTCCACAGGCATGTCCCGCTGTACGTGCAGGATCTGCTTCTTTTGTCGGACTCGCTTTTTGAGACATATCTGGTAAGGCATCAAATTCGGCTAATAAGCCAATTACTGGTTTGCCTGTTCCATATTCGGCGATAAAGGCAGTAGGCATTCCCGCTACGCCAGTAGTTACTTTAAAACCTTCTTTTTTCAATTGATCTTGTAATAGCTGGGTACTTTTATTTTCCAAAAAACCTAATTCTGCATACTCCCATATTTGATGGGCAATAGCACCATACTTTTCTATTTGCTGATCTATTTCTTGAATGACTTCTTGCTTAGTTGGTTTTGTTTGTTGGGCTATGGTGGTGGACTTGCAGCCTATGCAAATGATTAGACTTAGGAGTAGGTAAACTGTATTTTTCATTGTTTTTGTTTTTAGATTGTATTCTTTTGATAACTCATCTAGATGTTGAATTAACTTGCTCTTGTTTTGAGATTCAACACGGAGTTACTTCGTAACCACGCGGATGACACGGATTTTTATAGGTCGTGAGCGAGACTTTGTCTAGGACATTATTAAGTAATTTTTTTACCACATAGGTACATAGGGCATATAGGATGACATGCTCTATGTGACCTATGTACCTATGTGGTAAAAAAACATAACATAAATTTATGTGTTCTTACTCCTCAAAAACTCGGATAATATACCCAAAAAAATAATCACCAGGAAATATTTTATAATTATTATGAACAGGTGCGCCCCAAGTATCATCCCCTCCAACACCCATTTGCTTATAATCAATATTCAAATAAATGTTGGGGCGTTGCGGAACATCAATACTATGACGATTCGTTTTTTCCAAACCTTCATCTACATCCGCAATCGTATGATGCAAGGCACTGAAGCCAAAAGGGCGAATCCCTTCAATTTCAATCCTATGATTTTGGTCTTTTAAATGCAGCCATCTAGTATCCGTTCGATACCCGTTTTCTTGTGGACGGATGTAGGGCGTGTGCATATCAGCAACTGATTTTTCATAGATACCAAATGCAGCACCTGCTTGTCGATCTATATAATTTTCATGTGGGCCACGACCATACCAAGCAACTTTTTTAAAATTCGGATGTATGGTTAGGGTATTACCAATACGAGGGATAAAGGGTAGGGTATGATTGGAACAATTAATTTTATTACCAACATAAAGTTCCCCCTTATCATTTAGTTGATAGGTGATTTGCCAAGTGACCCCTTCTATTGGAAAAGAAAATTGCGCTGTAATAGTTATCTGTTCTGCTGTAGCGGATTCTGACAATTGATCTATGGGTTGTCCGTTGATTTTTAACCAATCTAATTGACGGTAATAGCTGGCCCGTTTCCAAATAGCGGTTTCACTAGGCATGAAATTACCATAGTCGTTATCAGTTGGGGCGCGCCAAAAATTGGGGAGTATAGGTTCAGTTAATACTTCGACATTTTTTAATAATAAATTGGTGATGCTACCAGTAGTCGTATCTATGTCTAGTTGTAATTTAGAATTTACAACACGGAGTTGGCGATTTAGAATTGGTGATTTGTGATTTGGAATTGGTGGTTTGGAATTGGTGATTTGTAGTTTGGAATTTAGAATTTGTAATTGATAACTATCCAGCAGTGCCTTAAAAACGGTAGCTTGTTTTTTACAAATAAAAAACTGGTGAGTTGCTACTACAGAAGTCATTTCTAATAAAGGTAAGGGTTTATTAGTATATGCTTCAAGTTGCAGATAGGCATCGTATGCGCCTTTTTTAAAAAGACCATCAATAGTAAATTCAAAGAATTGATTAGGGCGAATTCCTTTTTCACCATAGTTACTTCTTGAGACGATCTCACCATCAATATAATATTGGAATCTAACCGAATAGTCATCTAGCGTAATAAAATCAAAATGATTAATTACCTTTATTTTTAAGAGTTCATCAGAAATTTTAGTGACCTCAAAATGAATCGGTTCATACACTTTTTTTACCTCCCATAGATGTGGATTAGGTGTCCGATCTGGAGCGATCAAACCATTAATACAAAAGTTTTGATCGTGTTGTAAATCCGCTCCACCCAAATCTCCACCATAGGCAAAATAAGGTTTCCCTTTAGCATCTTTGGTCAATAAACCTTGATCTACCCAATCCCATATATAGCCTCCTTGTAAACTAGGGTAGGCATGGATGACCTTCCAGACATCTGCTAAATTACCACAAGAGTTACCCATCGCATGGGCATATTCACAAAAGATAAAAGGTTTTGTTGGATTAGCCGAGGCATGTTGCTCCATCATCGGAATCCGATCATACATAGGCGCGTAAATGTCTGTATGCTGATGCGCCATCGCTTGCTCATATTGGACGGGGCGACTAGGGTCTGCTTCTTTTAACCAATGGTAGGCATTAATCATATTGTCTCCATAACCTGCTTCATTTCCAGTAGACCAAGTAATAATACAAGGGTAATTTTTATCTCGTTCATACATACGCTGTACCCGATCCAAATGGGCTGCTTCCCATTCGGGCAAATAGCCGGGGTGAACACTTTCATCAAAGTCTCCTTGAAAGCAAGCACCCATACCATGCGTTTCAATATTCGCTTCATCAATGACATAAAAACCTAGTCGATTCGCCATTGAATAAAACCAATGATTCTTTGGATAGTGACTACAGCGTATGGCATTGATATTAAATTGCTTCATAAGTCGCATATCTTCTAAAGTCAGCTCTTTAGAAATGACATGCCCCGTTATTGGATCATGGTCATGTAAATTGACTCCTTTGAAAGTAACGGCTTTGCTATTGATTAATAATTGGGCGTTTTTAATACGGATATTTCGGAAGCCTACTTCCAGTTTAGTGGCTTCTATTTCATGGCCATCCGCATTTTTTAATACTATTAATAGGTCATATAAATTAGGGGTTTCGGCAGTCCATTTATGGACATTTGCTACTTCATAATTAAAAGAAATATTATTGTTTTTTATTAGTTTATTTTCCTCATACAAAATTTCCTTTTTATATAATAGCTGAATTTGAATAGTCGATTTTTCTATTATAGAATCGGAGTTATTTCGTAGTTGGACGGCGACCTGAAATATTCCATTTTGATAGTCATCGTCTAAATTAGAGTGCACATTTATATCATCTATCGCCAATTTAGGGGTAGCATAGATATGCACATCTCTATCCATCCCACTCAAACGCCAACAATCTTGATCTTCGATATAACTTCCATCGGACCAGCGGTAAACTTCTACAGCTATTTTGTTCTGACCAGCCTTGATATACGGACTAATGTTAAAGGTAGCAGGGGTTTTACTGCCTTGGCTATAGCCTACCTTTGTTCCATTGATCCATAAATACATGGCACTTCGGACACCTTCAAAGCATAGGAATACGTCTCGTTCTAGCCAATTTTCTGGTATATTGACATGCTTTACATAGCTACCTACTGGATTATATTCGTGTGGGATAAAAGGAGGGTTTTTAGGAAATGGGTATTCTATATTGGTATAAATGGGGATGCCATAGCCTTGTAATTCCCAGTTACTTGGCACTTTGATTTCCTTCCAGTGGTCGGTTTTAAATTCTTTGGTATAAAAATCTTTAGGGCGATCTGCTGGTTTGCGGACCCAATGAAATTTCCAAAGCCCATTTAGGGATTGTTGGTAGGTATTGCTTTCTTGATCTTCTTGTAGGGCAGCACTGCTATTTGGGTATCGCTCAAAATGTGCTTTGGGTGCTTCTTTGTTGATATTGAAAATTCTTGGGTTTTCCCAGTCTGGTGTTTGGTTCATTTGCCTTTATCTTTTGAAATTGTTTAAGAATGTAGTTTTCAGGTTCTTACAATACAGATTTGCAGACCTGAAGTACATTCTTAAACAACTTCCTTGTAAGCTTGTATTTCAAAGGTATTTTTTTTTGCTTTAATAATGAATGATTTGAGTGTAAAACAATTCAGGCAAGTCCAAGTCAATTGATCCGATCACTTACACAGGCTGACCGAGAATGCTCTTTTTGGCAGACTTACCAAGTTTTCAAAACTTGGTAAGTCTTGGTTACTGATGACACGGATTTAGGTAGGTCGTGTATCGTGATGTATGGTCTATATATTTCTTTATTCTTTATTCTTTATTATCTTTGGTCAAAACCTTCCCACAGATTTTACTATTGGGGAGTAGGCAATAAATAAAGTACCCGTTATGGCGCAGTTATTTTTTTGTGTAAGTAATTCAAAAAATCGAAGCATAGCTGGGCTACGATTCTATTTTTTGGGTTTTTTACACAGAACCTGCCTGCCAAGGCACGCAGGCAGGAAAGAACAAGTCAGAATGGGTAGGTTATTTTTTTCCTAGTCCCTTAAAAAGCAAACAATGTCCAAATTCTTAATAACGAGCCTTCTATTCCTTATCCCTATACTAGTAACTGGCCAAAGTATTGCCCATAAAAAGGAGGTAGGCCATGAAGAGTTAGTATCGTGGCAAAAGATTATTCGACCTAAAATATCGAATGATGGTAATTGGGTCGTGTATACCCTCAAGGGAGAAGAGGGGGATGGAACGGTGAAGATTTATGATGCGATTAAAAATACCCTAACTTCTTTTGATCGAGCTTCACTACCGACCATTAGTGCGGATAATCAATTTGTGTTTTTTAATATCAAACCTGCCGAGGATAGTTTGAAAGCACTCCGTCGGCAAAAGGTGGATAAAAAGGATTTGCCTAAAAATCACTTGGGTATTTATAATTTGAAAACAAGCAGACTAGATACCATTAAAGAAGTCAAGAAATTCAAAGTGCCAAGTGATTGGGGCGGATGGGTGGCCTATTTAAAAGAATCACAAGAATTGCCTAAAGTTGAAAAGCCAAAAACGGATACCACTACCACCAATACAAAACTAAAAGTCAAAAAGGAAAACCCCAAAAATGGGACTACCTTGTATATTAAGAATTTACAAAATCAAGAAATCTATAGCTATCCTTTTGTCCTAGATTTTCAAGTAGCTGAGCAAAACAATAAAATTGCTTATACCACAACTGGTAATGATTCTACCGTTACAGCAGGAATCTATTTATTCAACTGTAAAACGCTTGCCAGTACTTCCTTATGGGAACAAAAAGGAGAGTATAAAAATATAGTTTTTGATGAGGCTGGTCAGCAACTCGCCTTCCACGCTAACTTTGATACGACCGATGCAGCCGTTGCGCCGTTTGAAATTTTCTACTGGAAAGAGAATCAATCTAAAGCCCGAAATATCGCCAATAATAACTCTACTTTATTACCAAAGGATTGGATAGTAAGTGAACATCAAAAACCTAGATTTTCAAAAGATGGTCGTCAATTATTTTGGGGAATTGCGCCTGCACCCATTCTTCAAGATACTGCTCTATTGAAAGAAGAAATTGTTAATGTGGAGATATGGCATTGGCAGGATGCGAAATTGCATACCCAACAAAAAGCCCAGCAAGACAGCGAAGAAAAAAGGAGTTATACGATGGTGTATCATCCAACTACTAATTCTTCTACCCAAGTTGGTACAGCGGAGGCACCAGAAATACGCTTTAGCGCAGATAGGAATACAAAACATGTTTTGACCTATAATGAATTACCTTATTATAAAGAAGTGTCTTGGGAAGGCGGACCAGCTGGACGAGATGTATATATAGTAAATACTCAAACTGGGAATAAGAAAAAAATTGCTACAGGTGTTAAGGGTAGCGTGAGTCTATCCCCGATAGGCAAATATGCTTTTTCGTATGTAGCACCTGATTCTGCTTGGTATGCCCATAGTGTATCTTCTGGTAAAGTAGTTCAAATGACTAATAATAAGGAACAGCCTTTTTATGATGAACTGAATGATCGGCCGATGCACCCTAGGCCTTCTGGCTATGCCACTTGGACCGCAGATGACCAGTATTTTTTAGTATATGATCGATATGATATTTGGAAAGTAGACCCTTCTGGTAATCAGCAATCAGTGAGGTTGACAGATGGTCGAGAGAAAAAATGGCAGTATAGATATTTGCGTTTAGATCGAGAAAAATTCTATGTCAATAAGGGGGAACGACTTTTATTAAAGGTATTTGACGAGGTGACAAAGGAAAGCGGCTATGCTTGGTTGAATTGGGAAACAGGTGCTTTGACTAAGCCTACCATGACCCCCCATTATTATGGCACTCGACCCATCAAAGCTAAAAATGCGGATAAGATTGTTTTCACAAGAGAGAACTTCCGAACCTTTCCAGATTTATTGTACAGTAATTTAAACTTCCAAGACCCCAAAGAAATAAGTGATGCCAATCCGCAACAACATGATTTCAAATGGGGAACAGCAGAACTTTATAAATGGACAAGCCTTAATGGAGAGGAAGTAGAAGGCCTTTTGATCAAGCCAGATAATTTCGATCCTACCAAGAAATATCCAATGATCGTTAATTTTTACGAAAGGAGTTCTCATGGATTACATCGGCATCGAGCACCTTTTCCGCATCGCTCAACGATCAACTATAGTTTCTATGTCAGTAAAGGGTATGTCATCTTTAATCCTGATGTAAAATATATCAATGGCTACCCCGGACAGAGTTGCTATAACGCAGTGGTCTCTGGCGTTACTTCTTTAATAAAAGATGGCTTTATAGATAAGGAAAGGATTGGTGTACAAGGACATAGTTGGGGGGGCTATCAAATTGCCTATTTATTAAACAAAACCGATATTTTTAAATGTGCAGAGAGTGGGGCGCCTGTGGTCAATATGTTTTCTGCCTATGGCGGCATACGATGGGGTAGTGGGATGAGTCGAATGTTCCAGTATGAGAAAACACAAAGTCGTATCGGTGGGACTATCTGGGAATACCCATTGCGTTATATTGAAAACTCTCCAATTTTTGAATTGGACAAAACGAATACTCCTGTATTAATATTACATAATGATAAGGATGGTGCTGTTCCTTGGTATCAAGGCATTGAGTATTTTACTGGCTTACGTCGATTAGGAAAACCTGCTTGGCTTTTGAATTATAATGGAGAACCTCATTGGCCTGTTAAATTGCAAAACAGAAAAGATTTTAATGTTAGAATGCAGCAATATTTTGATCATTATTTAAAAGATGCGGCTATGCCTGTTTGGATGAAGCGAGGGATTCCAGCTGTAGAAAAAGGGATTAAGCAGGGATTGGAATTGGAGACTCTTAAGCATTAAAGAAAAGTTCAGGTGAAAATAACTTCAACCTCAACCTCAATTTCAACCTCAATTTCAACCTCAAAAATTAGATGTTGACCTCCTTGAGATTGAGATTGAGATTCCTATTTCCTTTTTCCTTTTTTCAACGACCTTACCCGTCAGACTAAGTGACGGACTCTTAGTAGCAGACACTTAGAAAGTGGCTGATACTTGGGTTTACGAAAGGTGTTAGCCATTTTTAAAATGTCTGCCACCAAGAATTTCGTTGTTAATGGCCTAATTATTTTCCATTGACGCTAGTTGATAATTGCTCTTGATACGCCACAATTTTTACTTCTGTTCGTCTATTTACTTGGTGTTCTTCTTCCGTACATTTAACCCCATCTTTGCAATGATTAGCTGGGCGCGTTTCTCCGAAGCCTAAGGCATGATGGATACGACTTGAAGGTATTCCTTTATCAATCAAGTAATTTTTTGCTGACTTTACTCTGGCCCTAGATAACCATCTATTGTAGTCTATTTTTCCACGACTATCTGTGTGTGCGAATAAGCTGATCTCCATAGATGGATGTTGGTTTAATAATGCCACCAAGAAGTCTAATTCATAGGCCGCATCACTTCTGATATCTGACCTATCAAAATCATAGTAAATATTGTTTAAAGTAAGAATCTGACCAACTTCATATGTACCGGTCGTCTCGCCTGTAAAATACTGGTTTACATATTCTTTAGATAAAGGGGCATTGTTATTGAGTACATCAATTTCTAAGGCGATTGTTTTTTCAATGACTTTGTCTACGGAACAAGATTGGTCTTTGGTAGAGAGGGTCGTATATTGTTCTTTAAAATTGGATTTATTAATGGTAATGTCGTAGGTGCAATCACAGTCCAAGCATTGTTGGAATTGGCCATCGCTATCAGAGGTAATCGTAGAACTTTCTCCTGTGCAATGATTTAGTATATCTATATTTGCTCCAACAATGCCTGTACCAAAATTGCTGTTAACGACCGTTCCTCTAAAGGAAATGCAGCTTCTTTTTTCCAAATAAATACAGGCATCTTTTTGAGTAATTTCTATACCTGATAATTGTAAATGTGCAGGCGCATAAAACTCTTTTTCTGCAAAAATAGAATACATCTGTTGCGGATGATAAAAGTAGTCAAAGTGTCCATCTTGATTAGTGTTTAGAGAGGCATCTGCCCTTAATATTCCACCTGATACTTGAACACTATATTCTCCATTTAAAGTAGACTTAATGATAGATGTAGGCATTGCGCTTTCGTCTTGATATGCCATCCAATTATCGGCTACTTTTAGTATAGCTACCTTAGCTTTGGGTAGCGGTTCCTTTGTTTTAGCGTCGCATACACTCAGGATGTGCGTAGTAGCGGCAACAAAGGAGTTATTTTGATTGGGGTTGAAGAGTTCTTCATTCTGCTTCTCTGATTTTTCCCAACTATAAATATCATCCGCCCCTTGACTTCCTTTTCGATTGGAAGATAAGTAGCCGTTTTCTTCGTTTGCGTTTATATAAAATCCAAAGTCATCTTTTTTTGAATTGAAAGGCTGACCAATATTTTTTCTATCAATCCAAGACATTTCATCAGACTCACTAGCTTTTTCTACTACAAAAATATCTAGTCCTCCTAATCCGATATGTCCATCAGAAGCAAAAAATAGTTTATCTTGTTCTGAAATGAAAGGAAATAATTCATTGCCAGCAGTATTTACGGTAGGGCCAAGATTAGTTGGTATTCCCCATTTATTTCCTACTCGTTTTACCACATAAATATCCATCCCTCCGAATCCACCTGGGCGCGAAGAAGAAAAATAGAGTCGTTGACCATCATTGGAAATAGTCGGATGGCAAGAAGAAAAATTATCATCTGCCTCGAATAATTTACGTGGTTTTTTCCATTTGTTGTCTTCTCTTTTTGCAACAAAAATCTCTAATGTTTTTACTCCGTTTTCATTGTTTGATTTAGTGATGTTTCTAGTGAAAATCATTTCATTTCGACTGAGGTCAAAAGTAGCTACCCCATCATGAAATTGACCATTGACATCCCCTTCTAGTGGAGTGGGTGTGGTGAACTGACCCTCTTTTTTCTCTACAAAATATAAGTCGGAGTAACCGCTATTTGTCCATTGATCAACGAGGTCATTATCTCCTTTTCGCATAGAAGTAAAAACAAGTCCGTTCTTATATGGGATTGGACTAAAATCATGTTTGTCGGAATTCAGACTATTTAAATTTTCTACTTTTATATGCTTATGTTTTTCAATATTATTTAGTTCTTTACAATCGCTCAATAGGCTTCTTTGAGTATCTTGACTTTTTTCTTGATAGGTTTTATACCAGCGAATAGCATCCTCGCACTTTCCATTACTTTGTAATACTTGTGCATAATTTAAGATGGTAGTAGCGGTAGTCGTTTCTTGGATGATTTGTGCATACCAGTATTCTGCTGTTTCAAACTGACTATTTAAACGAAAACTATTGGCTAATTTTTCTTTAACCTCATAGGTTAATTTTGACTCTTCTATATTTTGATATTCTGTAGCAGCGGAAGAGTAGCCGAAATTTTCATACAGTTCATTCCCCTTCTTTTCCTGTGCTAATAAAGGATAACAAGCATGTATTAAAACTATAATTAGAGGGACTATATATTTCATAACTTATTCTTTATTTTTTGAGTGTGGCTCTGTGTTCCAAACTACATCCTATCAACTCCAAAACTCCTTACCTAGAAGAAACGAATATTGTCTACTTTATTTCCACCTTTACTATTTCCTAAGGTATATTCAATCATCACTTCAAAACTTCCTTTAGTGTGGACATTCAATTCTGCTAAGGTATAGTCTACGCCAACAGCAACTTTTAATTCATCTGTAATAGGTACTTGTATAAACATATTGGCAGATTCTTCCAAGCGATAACTTGCACCAATCCAGAACGACTGTAAGAACAAAATACTCAAATTAAAATCTGCTTCCATCGGTGCATTTGGTACATAGCTAATAGCAATAGCGGGTCTGATATGTATTTTATCAGTAATTGGAAACACCATTCCTCCCATTAGATAATATTCCCTCAATGCACTTAATTCCTTAAAATTATTATAGATAGCATCTGTCGTCAAGGCATCTCTTAAGAGTTGAGGGGCAGATAAGCCTACGTAGAATCTTGGCGTTTCATAATATAAACCTAAGCCGAAATTAATGGCTGTATTCGCAGCCGCCCCAAATGGTATAGCGCTATCTATTTGATCTATCAGATCTGCTTTTGACCAGTCAAATCTGGCGTACTCTACTTGTGCATTCATCCCAATACTCAAACGATGTTCATTTTTTAAATCTATTTTATAGGCATAAGCTGCATTGGTGTATACCGTATTAAATATGCCGATCTTATCGGTTGTAATTGATAGACCTACGCCATTTCTATCTCCTGATATAGGCATATGTGCAAAAGCAGTAATGCTACGAGGGGCCCCATAGATTCCTTGCCACTGATGCCTGTAATGGGCACCTGCAGTTAATGCCCCTGTACTACCAGCATACGCAGGATTGAATTGAAGTTTATTAAAAATAAATAAACTATAATTGGTGTTGTTTTGGGCGAACCCCAAGTTACCTAAAAGCAATAAGAAGCAACATGTATATAGTACTCTCATAGTGTTTTTTTTTGCTTACTATACTGGGTGAAATGGATCGTAAATCGTAAATCATACATCATAGTTCATACATCATACATCCGCTTATTAAGCGAAATTAGACGGATTTATGATGTATGATTTAAGATATATGATGTATGATTTTTTTGCAGAAAAATCAAAAACTTTGTGTCTCTGCATTTAAAAATTGATATTAGTTCCTTATCTAAATATGGTAATAAATCCTTGTAAGGGTTCTCCTCCCTCTGATAATTGTAAAAGATAAAAATAAGTGCCAGCAGGTAAATCCTGTCCTTGATACGTTCCTTCCCAATCATTTCGATAAGGGGCAGCAGAATAGACTTTATCTCCCCATCTATTGAAAATGTTTAATTGATTATCAGGCCAATCATCTATACAGGCAACTTTGAAAATATCATTATTGCCATCTTTATTTGGAGAGATCACATTTGGAATGAAGCAAGCACCGGAGCCTTCCACCCCGTTGATGACTAGATTCACGACTGCTGTATCACAGAGGGTTTCACAATTTGGATCACATAATTGATACCTAAAATTATCCCGACCGAAATAATTGTTTACTGGTTGATACCTATAAGTGCCATTTTCATTTTCTATCAATTCTCCAAAATCTGGATACTTTGTAATAATTAGATTAAATGGTTTCTCTGGATCAAACTGATCGTTGGAAAGAATATCTATCGCAAGACTATCATTCACATTAATAATATGATTGTCTGGATTAGCAATTAACGGCAAAGCATTAATGATCTGAATTGTATCAGTAGAAAAATCTTTACAGGCACCATTTGAAAGAGACCAAACGAAGGTATTCTCTCCTAATGGAAGCCCATCTACAAAAGTTGAAGGATTGGTGGCAGCAGCGATTTTAATTGGCTCAATAGCTGGTATGGAATTGCTGTCTGCATTTAAAAGATAACTCCATTGCCCTACACTTAGTCCTGGTAATTCTGCATCTAAATTTGTACTATTTTCACCACACAAATACATTAGGTCTTCTTGTATGATCGCATATTCTTCAGGTATATCGTTTACATTTATAGTCAATTCATCTGTTTCAAAATCAGGACATTCAGCCTGTGAAATGGTCCAACTAAAGCTATAAGAATTTCCTGCTTCTAAGCCATTGATAGCAGTTTGAGGATTATTTGGATTGGTGATTTGAATCCCTTGTTGGGCTTGTGCAGCAGACTGTGTCCATCTACCTGTAGAAGCTGTTAGACTGGTCGCTATTAATTGTGTACTATATTCTTCGCACAGATCTTGATCTAAACCAGCAATGGCTTGGTCAGGAGTAATATTACCCACAAAGATATTTACGGTATCTGCTGTTTGGGCTGCACAAACAGGATCTTCTACTGTCCAAATAAATTGATTGTTTCCTTTTTGTAACTGGCTTACTTCAGTAGTAGCTATGTCTATATTAGCAAAATTAGCTCCGCCAATAGCTGACCATTTTCCTTGTCCAAATAATGGAGGGGTAGCGGCCAATGTAATATTTGCAGTAGCACAAAATTCCTGATCTTCTCCAGCGTATGCTTGTACGTTAGCAGGATCATTGATTTGTACATCAATGGATGGGGAAGGTTCAGAGGTACAACCATCCGCTACAATTTCTAAGTAATATTGACCACTAAAAGAAGTGGGAACATTATTGAAAAGTCGTTCAGGTGTATCTGTACTAGCGATTAATATATCATCTTCATTGAACCAATCAAAACGTATAGTCGAACTATTTTCAATAATACTACTTACTTCAAATTCTAAATCTCCCCCTTTACAAATAGGTGCGCTACTTATCATAGTTGGGGTGGCAGGTTTTGGATTTATGACTACGTTTATTGGACTAGTTTTAATCTCTTGACATCCATCCATTTGAACTATTGCAAAATATTCTCCTTCGTGAATGGCACTCATTGATTCAACAATTGGATTGTACGCAGCGGATGTAAAACCTGCTGGACCGAACCAACGATAAGTTGCTGTTTCATAGAGAGGTAGAGACAATTGTAATACATCGCCGTAGCATCCGGGTTTGTTCTCTGTCGCGCTGCTTGTTATGTTTAAATCTGTATTAATATCAAAAACAGTAATCGGTACTTGATTGGAAAAATTAGAAGCACATTGCTCATTGACTGCCTTTACAATATAGATTCCAGAATTATTAGACGTTGCATTTTCAATCACATAATTAGGGACGTCTGTTGTAGCTATTAGACTAGCAGATGTACTGTCTTCTTGGAGATACCATTCATAAGCAATAGCCGTAACGGTAGTACTTCTTGCCTCTAATGTTAGCGTTGAACCAGCGCAAAGTACATTTTGTGCCACCTCTAAAGTAGGGGTGTTAATGCCAGGAATAACATTAATTAAAACAGAGTTGGCGGCCGAACTACAACCGTTTGCTGTCTTTATTTGTAAAGAGTAACTACCTGCCTGACCAATATTGATAGAAGGTAAAATGAGATTGAAACTGTCTGAATTAGTCTCTTCTATATAACTAAATCCATTAGGCCCCGTCCAAGTGTATTGGATCATTTCTCCAATAGGATTTTG
>CAKZUM010000073.1 GCA_937921525.1 uncultured Saprospiraceae bacterium | reverse complement strand
ATTACAATTTGTAACGGTATTATCGGGAATACACGGATCGTTGTCATCTGGATCGTCCGTTGCAGGCGTACCGTCTTGATCGACATCTACTATTGAGACATTACAATTGGCCACAGTATTATCAGGCACACAAGGATCATTATCATCTGGATCATCTATAGCAATTGTACCATCCATATCTGCATCTACAGGAGAGGGGCCACATTGCCAAGTATTCAACGTATCTGAAACGACATAGAAATCCAAACAATTCAATCCAGTGCCATTAGTACAATACAAATTGCCTTGCTCATTATATAAAATAGAGCTACTTGGTATGTCTACTAATACATAAATGAAACTACCCGACTGGTATGCTAAAATAGAAACACCTTCACAATCATTGACATCTACTAAATCATTTAGCCAAGGATAGTCCTCAAAGAATGTGGGGGGAACATTACCGCCATTGGTATTACAATTTGTAACGGTATTATCGGGAATACACGGATCGTTGTCATCTGGATCGTCCGTTGCAGGCGTACCGTCTTGATCGACATCTACTATTGAGACATTACAATTAGCTACTGTATTATCAGGCACACAAGGATCATTATCATCTGGATCATCTATAGCAATTGTACCATCCATATCTGCATCTACAGGAGAGGGGCCACATTGCCAAGTATTTAACGTATCTGAAACGACATAGAAATCCAAACAGTTCAATCCAGTGCCATTCGTACAATACAAGTTGCCTTGCTCATTATATAAAATAGAGCTACTTGGTGTGTCTACTAATACATAAATGAAACTACCCGACTGGTATGCTAAAATAGAAACGCCTTCACAATCATTGACATCTACTAAATCAGTTAGCCAAGGATATTCAATAAAAATAGTAGGACGTTCCACCACTATATTCGTATCACAGTTAGCCACCGTATTATCAGGAATACAAGGATCATTATCATCGGGATCTTCAGGAAAAGGTGTTCCATCCTCATCTTGGTCTATTACAATTGATCCGTTACAATCCCAAACCCGTATCACCTCATCAATTGTATAAAAAGATTGACAATTATAAGTGGGGGTGCTGGTACACCATACTTGACCAGATGTATTATAGGTGATACTACTAAGTGGAGTTGTAACCAATAAAAAGATGGAACCGCTTCCCGTTTTATATTCCGTAATTTGTTCATTAGAACAATTAGCAGGATTCACCAAATCAGACAACCAAGGATAATCTACAAATATCTCTGGCAACGAGGGGTCTAAACATGCAGCCGCTATTTCTTCTGGAGTTGCACAACCTGTGGCATTATCCAAGACCTTTACATTGCCAGCTGCTGCAATAAAATTGCAAACACTATTTACCGAACAGTAAGATAAGGTAGTAGAAGATTGTAAACTTATTTTTGAAATTCCACTTGTTTGAATATTATCTATTCCTGATAAAGTCGTTAGATTAGGATTATTTGTTACTAGTATTTCCCCATCTATATTTCCTAAAATAATCAAAGCACTTAAGGTTCTTAGTTGGCTATTATTACTTAATAAAAGACTACCCTCTATACTAGTGATATTATCTAATCCTTCTAAGCTTAATAAAATACTTTGATTGGCAATTTCTAAAGATCCACCAATAGAGGAAAGATTTTCTAAAGAGTGCAAATTCGCCAACCAAGTATCTCCGTACAAAAGAAAATCACCTCCGATACGATTAAATTGATTATTGTTAGGACTGAAAAGTTGACTTAGATTAATGTTTTCTCCAATAGCAAAGGTGCCGCCTATAGAGGTTAATCTGGATAGATCATGCAGGTTTGTGAGTAAGGGATTCTGATCAATTTCAAAGTCTTTTCCAATTGATATTAGTTGGTCTATACCAGACAGGTTTTCAAGTGCTGGGTTTTCTACTATTACCAAACTACCCCCAATTTCTGTTATTTGATTTAAGGCGTCTAAATTGTTAATATCACTATTCACGGATTGAATGATTACATCCCCAGGTATAGTCGTACAAGTAGGGTAGCTAATTGGAAAATTATCAATATCAATCTGACTTTCTAAAATTAAATCCGTTGGGCAATCTGGACATTGACAATCGGAATCTTCACAATCTAATAAACCATCACCGTCATTATCTAATCCATCAGAACAAGCTCTAGGCGTATTTTCTGGGGTGTTATTCGTCTGTGCTAATACGATCTTTTGGGTTATCATCGCATCACAGTTTCCAGTAGGCATTAAAGTGACGGTATATTCTCCTGATTCTGGAAAAGAAAAATCGACCATTCTTCCAGATGCACTAGCAGAGGTCGTTGGTCCAACAAACAACCAAGTGTACTTCGAGATAAATTCTGTGGTATCGGCTATGAATTGCCCAATGCCATCAGTAACAGTATACGAAAAATCTGCTGCTGAACTTTGGATTTCTAGCTGAATAGAAGTGCTATCCATACAGCCGTTTCCATAATCTACAATTAATGTTACTTCAGGATTAATCGCCTCAAAGTATAGGTGACTGGTATTGCCCAAAGCACTTCCAGAGGTGGTAGATTCTGAACCTGTGAAGGCATTGGTATCCCCGAAAAACCAAGTATATTTTTCGGCAGTTACATTGGTAGATAAGAAAACTGGCTCACGGGTGCAATACTTTAATTGTCCATCTAAAACGTTAATGGTTAATACTTCTGATGCACATTCAGGTGCAATGCCTATGGTTTGGCATACTTGATTGGTGGTGCCGCAGTCATTTTCTACAATAAGGCAAATTTCATAATTGCCTGCTGGAGGTAATGGTACTCGATTATTTCTTATAGGGTCTGGGGTATTAAAGGTCCATTGATTACTACTGACAGGGCCAGAGGAAAGATTGGTAAACAGAATACTGTCAGAAGTGATCTCATATAAAAACTGGGCATTCACTTCTTGTGCGGTGCTACTCATCTCAAATTCTTGCACATTAAAACATCCACTAGCATCTGTTACCGTTACTGTTTGTGTACCAGAGGCAAGATTAGTAGCGGTAGTACCTGTAGATGCGTCACTCCATAAGTAGGTATAGGGGGCAGTTCCCCCTATATGTTGTACGCTTGCCGAACCATTGTTATTATCACAAATAGCTGGACTGATAATGTCTACTGTGGTAGTCATGTCAATAGTCCGACAGTTATCTTCTGTTACCGTCAAGTTGAAAGATAAACTACATCCGTAGGCTGTATCTGTTACCGTTACTGTATAATTACCTGGTGCTAAATCTTTGGCTTCCAATCCAATTGGTGCTGGGCTTATATCCCATGTTACTTGATAGTTCTCCGCTTTACCACTACCACCAGAAGGGATTATAGTAATCTGGCCATCGCTTCCTCCCGGAGTAGCATGTAGTATGTTAAATTCTGCGGTGAAATCATCACAACAACCAAAAGAACCTCTAGTACAAATACACTCGCATTCTGAGTCTTCGCAATCAATCAAACCATCCCCATCATTATCTAATCCATCCGAACAAGCGGTAGGACTATCTTCTGGACTTGGTGGAGTACCGACCATTATTGTTTTAATTGTTGGGGCGGACATACAAGCCCCTTCTCCTATTAACGTAACCGTATATTCTCCATTTTTAAGATAGGTATACTCTAAGTTAGTCGTTAAGCCAGAAGCTAAAGCGCCATCTCCCAAATTCCAGTTATACCGTTCGATAGCAGAATATGGACTTGGGATGGCGGTGAAAGTGACCGTTTTGTTATAAACTTGATAAGTAAAATCCACTTCATTAGTTAGTACTTGAATATTGATGGTTTGCGTTTCATAACATTCATCGCCATAGTCTGCCGTTGCAGAAACGGTGTAGTCCCCTGGCTCTAAATAAATATGGGTGGCATGTCCATCAGCCAAGCCATTATTCACAGTTCCGTCCCCATAGTCCCATACTAAATTGGTATTTAATAGATTGGCTTGAAATTCAATTGGTGACCTACTGCAAAGATTAGAGGATTGAAGCGTGATTTGAAGAGAATCTGTAGGGCAAGAAAGCGGAGGGGAAGACAAAGAGGCATGTACCATAAACGGCACTATAGCCCATATTAATACAAGTATTAATTTGTGTAAGTAGGTCATTGAGTAATCGGTTTTGGATATTTCTATGCCACAATGGACTATAATCTCTGTATAGCTAAGTGTTTACATATAATATTTTGTTCCAAAGAGACATTTTTAGTTTTGGTATATCAAAATTACAACCTCTGCGTTCTCAAAAGCTTTTATTAATCTATTCTTTATGTACATAATAGACAAAAGTCTATTTAGATGTTCTTCGTCAGATTTATACTTAGAAGTTGTTTAAAAATGTATATACACTACTGGACATTTTTAGAACAGAGAGCAGAGAAGCGAGAACAGAGATAGATTTCGTTTAAAAAACTATGAAATTTCGTCATTTTTTAAACGAAATCTGTCTCTACTCTCTGCTCTCTATTCTCTGTTCTCTATTCTTCTGCTCTTTAAAATGTCCAGTAGTGTGAGGCTACGAAAAATAAAAAACGCTATGTCCTAACGATCAAGCACTTACAACTAACCGCAGTCTACATTCTTAAACAACTTCATAGATTGACTAATAAATCAGCTTATTCTGTAAGGAATAGTGGTATAACTGGAAAATTTATTATCTTGTCGCCTAAAAATAGGGATCTGGAAAAAATACCCGTTTGTTTTACCCTATAGCTATAGAATTATAGACTCCTTTCTCCTTGATCGTCCAAAAATTCCAACAAGCTTAAATTGACCAATAGTTTTGGTCGAATCTGAAGAGAATTACATCAGTATTATGAATATTAAAATGTATAAGAATAAGGTAGATAATACCTTTACATTCAAAGTGTATCGTGGTAGGAAATCAATATTATTAGGAAAATCTTTTCCTTCTAAGGAAGCTTGCTTGTCTGGAATTGAGCAGGCTTTGGCAGCTCTTCGGTCGAATAATATGATCAACATACGTTCTAAGGAAGGAGGTGGTGGTTTTCTATTTTCAACAAGCAATGTAGAAAGTTGTGTATTTAAAACACTCGATCAAGCTAGTGATGGACTTGCTTTTTTAAAAGAAACTATTGAAAAGCAACAAGATTTTACTGTTACTTTTGACATTGTCAAGGAGCAAGTCATTTCAAAAAAGAAAATAGGTCGTCCAGAAGGCTACGATTTTAAACAAGTTTCTAAGACGAATCAACCGGGTTTTGAGCTATTAGATAAGGATAGTACAAATTTCTATTTTCATTTTAATGATTCAGAAGGAAAGCCTATTTTATTTAGTCGTTCTTACGATGGAAAGACTGCAAGGACCAAAGCTGCCAAAAGATTAATTACCAGTATAAAAGAAGATACACTGGTTACTAAGATTATGCCAACAGGTAACTCTTCTGTATTTTTATTGAAAACAAAAGACGAAGAAGAAATAGCAAGAAGCAAGCGTTTCAAAACGGAGGCTATAGCACTAGAGCAGTTAAAAGCCTTCAAAAAAGCGGCTCTTGGAAAAGTCAAAATTTTAAAATTAGCCAAGAAAAAGAAAAAGAAAAAGACCCTTCCCAAAGAAAAATATAATTTAAAACAAATTGCTCCTATAGGTAATATCGGATTTGAAGCTTTTAGGAATCGGAAAAATAAATTCCATTATTTTCACTTCTTCGATAAAAAAGGAAAGGCACTATTATACAGTAGGGCATTTGATAGTCGCAAGAAGAGAGATGCGGCAATGACAGAGGCCATCAAATTAAGTGAAGATAAGCGCTTATATGCCATAACCGAAAAGAAAGGAAATTATCACTTTATTCTTCAAAATACTAAAGGAACAGGTTTAGCTAAAAGTCGCATTTTCTCTACCAAAGAGGAGTTAATCGAAGGAATGAGGTATTTTCATGCCAATGCAAAATCCTATGGAGATTTAAGCAATGTCTTGATGGTTTCTTCTTCAGAGGAGATTCCTATTAATATTGATAGGAAAAAAGAAAAAAAATCGCCAACCTCTTCTAAAAAGAAAACAGCTAGCTCTACTGCTGCCAAGCCTAAGACTGCCAAGCCTGCTGAGGCCAAAGAGATGCCTCCAATCAAAACAGAGTCGAAAGCACCAACTAATCCAAATAGTAAAAAAGAGGCACCTAAGAAAACGCCTCCAAGACAACAACAACAACAACAACAACAACAACAACAACAACAACAACAACAACAACAACAACAAAGTAATAACACAAATAGAAGGAAAAAGCAATCTCCTCCTCCAGTACCAAGCCCTAATCCAAAACAAACCCAAAAGCAGCCTAATCCAAAACCATCAAATACTAAGCAGCCAAACAATCAAAAGAATCCACCTAAAGCTAAACCACCAAGAGCAGAATCTCCAAATAGAACTAATAACAAAAACAACAATAAAAGAAATCGAAATAATCCTCCATTAAAGGAAGGGCAGTCTCCAAAAAGAGCCTCTACTAGAACCAACTATGTAGATCCTGTTGTCTCTAAACCTTCTACAAATAAGGAAGCTCCACCAAGGATTTTACCTCGTGGAGAAACAGAGATTCCTCAACTTGGATTTTGGAAATGGTTGATTCCTTTACTCTTAGCTGCTATTATTGGTCTATGGCTTATGCGCTCTTGTGGGGCAACTAAAGAAGCGGTGAGTTCTAAACCA
>CAKZUM010000072.1 GCA_937921525.1 uncultured Saprospiraceae bacterium | reverse complement strand
AGGGATAAATAAAGTTTACGATTTAAAATGAAGATTTTTTGCTTTAGACAACTTGAAAAAATGAGATTTTATCTGGTATAAATGAACATTTTTTCAGGGCAGTATAAAGGAAAAAAAACCATTTTAAATGTAAAAGTTATTTGTGCGTCGTTCCTACAATAACAGGTTTAATAATTGGTCGTTTAAAAAGTAAAAAGCTGAAGTAGTTTTATAGTTGAGTTAGAAACCATATTTGTAATTTGCAAAGGATGTGCCATAACTAATCAATTGGTTATCAAATATTTATGTGTTTACATATTGATTAAATTCTTTATATTTAAAAAATATTTTTTATTTAATAATTATTAGCAAAGTAAATGAAAACGCCACCTTGGGGGGAAGGTGACGTATTTCAAGAAATTGAATGAAGATATATTTTGCTAAAACACATGAAGAATCTTTATTAAACAACTTCAAAAAAGCATTGCCAATTTACCTTTCTAGAATGGTAAAATCTTGGCAATGCTATAAGTCCATATATATACATCTCCTTAAAAAAGGATTAACTACCATAGAAAAGTTTCTGTAAAAAATTACAGGGCAAATAATTTTCACCCCGTAATAGTCGGTAAATTGAGAGACAATCACTAATGCATTTTTGGTAATTCTCTAGGCAAGTATTACTCATCTTACTTACAGAATATTATTTTAATAATAGGCTGCAGAAGATCCATTTAAGATGTATCCAATTTCTTCTTTTTCAAATTCACACAAACAATTATCGGACAACATATTGAGGATTAATAGAGCATTTGTTTTGTTCAATAAGGACTTGACATGCATCAACAACCATTTTTTTCGACTATATAATTCATATTGAAAAAACATATTTTCCATTGTATCGTGGTTTGTAATACCATTTACTACACTTAATTCTGTAGGTTTAAAAAATTGAGAAGGCCTTGTGATTTGGGTTATTTGATGATCGAGATATTGTATGTTAGAAGATATAATCTCTGACACTAATACACTAAGACAATTAGAAGTGCTTGATGGCTGTAAAGAAATACTTGCATTAAGAGGATTCATACAAAATGATTTTAGATAATGAGTAATATCTCCCAGAGAATAAGTCCATTCGTCTGACTTACTTTGAGAGAAATTAGGGAGAACATTAAATCCTTAGTCAATGACTATCCAACTGATACATTTGAGGAGAACGTAAGTGGTTGAATAGATTTACCTTTAATTGAATTCTCCTAATAAAGTCTCCGTCTAAGGAGGGGAAGGGGGCCTAGACTAGACTTTACTAAAAGAATACAGTGATTTATCAAATAAAATAAATACATGGTAATTGAGATTTTCAAAAATGAATATCTAACAATTAGCTTCATCACGGATTTTGGTTAGTATGAGGGGTACGAAGCATTTAAGATAAATCTTCAAGTCAAACTTCTTCTTTAAAGATCATCAAATTAACCAATGTATTTATGTGCAATGAGTCATTTTTTTACGATTAATTCCCCAATATCGGCAGCCTAGGGGGGAAATGGGGGTAGGCTAACCTTCATTGGAAATTAAACAAAATTATTTCAACTACTAATCCATTGACATAAGGAGTGCATGGTAATCATCGTATCTAAAAAATTAATACTCGACAATTAACTTTATCTGGGGGATGTGGGGGGTTACCAATGGTACGAGGGATTTAAGATATAACTTCAAATCAAGCTTCTTTCTTAAATATCAACAAACCACCAATGCATCCTTATGTAACTCTCATGGAATAAGATATTTTACTCTTTTCCAATTTCAATAGTGATGCCAATCGTAAGTAATTGATTTTTAGTTATTTACACGTTATTTTTTTGATTATTATTTTTTAAATAAAAAGAAAAATTTATATTTAAAAAATATATATTTAGGTAGGTTTTCTAAAATAGGTAAGATTTCATTAGAAGAAATGACGAGGTAGGACTAATTCTGGACGAATTAGAAAAGATGGACTAAGGAATGGTGAAATCCTTTATTTGCATTTTCGTAAAAAGATAGCTTATTAATAGGTATATCATATATACGCATTACAATACAGCTACCCGTGATTACAGATAAAATAGCAAACCGAAGTAGGTAATAGATAAATTACTCCTTACATTAGGAGCTTGTTATTTTTCCTACTTTACATGTTGAATGGAAGGTAATAATATATTTAGTGGAGGCTACTAAATATTACTGTTTTTGCTTGAGAATACATCAGTTCATTTTAAAGAAAATTCGTTATCAAAATAGGAGGAATACCTAGTATTTTACAAAAAATTTGCCGAAAATTTAACTTATTAAGATTGAATAATTTTTTCTGATTATTTTTTCCCATTTTAAAGATTATCTAATTTGTAGTTTATTGATTATCATATATTATAACAATAATAGAAGCGCAAATATTTTTTATTATTAAAAAAAAGAATTACTTTTAGTATATGAAATATTTGTTTAATAATATAGCTGATAGGTAGATATTTCAGTATTTTGTAAAACTACTCTAACTGCTCTTTAAAAAAGAAAAATGACTACCAATAAATCTTCTACCAACCTAGTTGACTCACAGTCCGTGATAGATGGACTACCAGTGGGATTGCTATGGGTGGATGAAGAAGGAAAGATCATAATGGTTAATAAGAAATTGTCAGAAGATGTGAATTGGGATTTTAAGAATTTAAAAAACTTATTCATACAAGACATATGCCCACGTTATGATAAAAAGGCATGGAAAAAAGAGTGGGCTTCCTTCCAAAATAACAAGATTAGTGTCAAGAAGATGGAGATGATGACGGAACTAGGTTTTTTCTTCCCGGTTCAGATATTTTTCAGTTTGATAAAGCAAGATGGTAAGGATATGCTCTTTGGGATTGTTCAAAATTTATTAGACTTAGAACATGACGAATTACTAATAGAAACAAACAGTGATTATCATCGAATAGGAAGATGGGAGTTGGATGTACTTAAAGAGCGAGCAGTTTTCACCACTATCTGTTATGATATTTTGAGAATAGAGTCAGAAGATCCAATTTTAAGTTTTGGCGATCATGAATCTTTTTTTGAGCAGGCTTTGACTAAAGAACAATTATATCGCTTACAGGCCATGCTAAATACTAGTTTTGATGAAAAGTTACCTACTGAATTGGAATTATGTTTGGAGCAAAATAAGCAGAAAAAATTATGGATACATTTTAAAATAAGTCCAATAACTGCTGACGGATTAGTAGTAAAGATAGTAGGGACCATGCAAGATATTAGTCAATTCAAGAAAAAAGATGAAGAACTAAAAGAAGCCTTTTCCAAGATAGAACATCTAAATAAGCAGCTTAAAGTAGAGAATTTATACCTACAAAAAGAATTGGAAAAGGCATCAGGGTTTGAGGAAATCATTACGAATAGTCCAAAATATAGAAAGATACTGCAGCAGATCAACGAAGTGGCGCCAACAGACGCAACGGTGCTTATTTCTGGAGAAACAGGAACGGGTAAGGAGCTAATCGCAAGAGCCTTGCACCGCCTAAGCAATCGCCACCAGCGTCCATTGATAAAAGTGAATTGTGCAGCCATCCCCGAAAATCTTATAGAAAGTGAACTATTTGGTCACGAAAGAGGGGCGTTTACAGGAGCTGTTATGAAAAAGATCGGTCGCTTTGAAATCGCAGAAAAAGGTACCATCTTTTTAGATGAAATAGGAGAGCTGCCATTGATTTTACAGTCTAAACTATTGCGGGTGTTACAAGAAGGCGAAATTACAAGATTGGGTAGTAATAAGGTAATTAACTTAGATGTCCGAGTCGTAGCAGCAACAAATAGAAAGCTCGGAAAATTAATAGAAGAAGGAAAATTTAGGGAAGATCTCTATTATAGATTGAATGTATATCCTATTGAAAACTTACCACTTAGAGAGCGAAGAGAAGATATTCCTCTGTTAGTGAGTCACTTTGCAAAACAGTATAGTGAGAAGATTGGCAAAAAAATTGATTCTGTTAGTCAGTTAACTATCGATAGATTGATACAATATCCATTCCCAGGAAATGTTCGGGAGTTGCAGAATATCATCGAACGAGCAGTAATTCAAAACAAAGGATCTGTTTTGAAATTGACCTCTAACTTATTAGGAAAGTCAACCTTTCGATCGCCAAATGATGAGCTAAAAACTTTTGAGGAAATGCAAAAGCAATATATTCTAAAAATATTGAAGCATACTCGTTGGAAAGTAAGTGGCAACAATAGTGCCTCTGAAATATTAGGTATGAATTCTAATACCCTAGAGTCAAAAATGCGTAAGCTAGGAATTAGAAGAAAAGACCACATGAATTAAAAAGTAAGATTTTTCCATTGATTCTTATAAGCAAAGTTGATTTCTATTCCCATCTATTCAGCAATACCAAAGCGTATAGGTATTTTAAATACTTACCAAATCATAGTTTACTTTTTTTATATAAAAAATCTTTTTTATATAAAAAAGATAAACTCATTTGCCTCTTTATTTTTTTATCTAAAAAATTGAAAAACAGTCAGTTATAAAATTTGATAAACTGGAATGCCTTTTGAATTCTATATAGGTAATCCTACATTTATTAGAAAGTTAACAAATATTTAGAAGTAGGTATTTAATCCCCCAATTTATGAGTGCTTCTCAAAATGCTATTACCGCAATCAAATCAGAAAAAGAATTTAGCAGAAAAGTCTTATCAAATAAGGCATCTTCCATCATTATTTTCAAAACAGCATGGTCAGGAGACGCTTTCTTGATGAGTAGTATTTTTCTTAAGATACAAGAAGAGTCTGTAGAAAAGCTGCAATTGTTTTCTATAGATATAGAAGAATTACCTACTTTAAAAAATCAATTTCATATTGATCAAATTCCTACTGTTTTGTTCATTCGACATGGAAAGGTAGTCAATAAATTAAAGAAAATTTTGCCTAGTACTATTATTAAATTACATGTAAACTCCTTTATTAAAGCTGTGGCAAAAGGAGCTTAGGAATGGTTCATTAATAAATGTCGTTTTTATGCGCCGTTATTTTTTCTTTATGCAAGGCGAAAAACGTAGGCGATGCCTAGCATCGACGAGGCTTTTCAACATGAGCAAAAGGGAAAGATTCGGGGAATCTTTAT
>CAKZUM010000071.1 GCA_937921525.1 uncultured Saprospiraceae bacterium | reverse complement strand
TGATCCGATGAATAAATGTGCCGCCCCAACTTTGTTATACACTCAAATCAAGTCTACTATTATATTAACTCTTCCAGTCGAAAACTAAATCGTTTTTTATACCCATTTCGCAAGACGACCAATTTAATTTTTTTACCAATTCTTTTTTGGAATTTATGAGTAATGCTTTGCATACTTGAGAATTTAGTAGAGAGTCCATTAACGCGAATAATTTGATCGCCTTTCTGTAATCCTGTGTTAGCAGCAGGAGAGTTAGGGATGATATCTGTTATCGTAAAACGGTCTAAATTTAAACCAGATGCGACCAGTACGACTCCACTTCTATCAAATTTAAAACCTCTATTATAATGCTTTTCTGGCCTTAAATAAATGGTATTGAAAAAAGGAGCAAAAATCACGTTAAAACGACTCAGTATTACATTGCCTAAAATTCCATTACGGTTGTTGATCGTATTGGGATCTATATCAGGAGGTAACTCTTGGAAGTTCGTTACGATGTTACTAAATGTAAAATCTCCGATAGATAGAGATTTTGTTCTACCCATGTATCCTTCAATAAAACCGCCTAGTCCATCTCCTAGCTTACCTGGTATTAATTTGTCGGGCAGTGTGATTGTGGAATCCGATTTGTTGTGTAATAATAAAGAAATATTAGCACCAGTATCTAGCAAAAGTTTTAGGTCTACTGATTTATTATTTTGGATAGTACCTTTTGTAGAAAGGTAATATTTATTACGGAACATTTCTACAGAGAAAGAAACAAAATTATTGGAAGGTGCTGTAAAGTTTTCTGGCGGATATAAAATAATTTTCTGTTTATTATAATTGATTTGTATAACTGTTAACTTGAATAAATCCATTCCTAGAATGCCATGAATTTTTAAACCAGTATACTTTTCAAACCGAAAATAATCTTCCTCTAGTATTAAAATTGGAGAGTTGTTGGCACTGATTTTTGATAAATCTAAATCGACGCCATTAGCAAGATGAACTATTAATTCCTTTTTTAAATCTGAGCCATATACTTTGTAGTCTCGTAAGTATTTGATGTCCATTAACTCCGCATAGGTCTTTTTTAGCAGAATAGTATTTTCACTACCAGTATCAAAAATAAATGTTAGCGGATAGGTATCGTTGAATAAGACATCTACCAAAATGAAGTTATTCTGAAAACGGAAAGGAATTTCTATTTTTCCATCTTTTACTTGGAAGCCATTTAATTGAGTAAACCCAAAACAAGACCAAAGCAAAAAGCATATAATAGAATAGATCCTTACCATAAGCACTTAATGGATTTTGAAATTAGAAGTTGTTTTTTTAAAAGAGAATTTGAAAACTAACAACGTTTTTTAGTATGTATTCTGTTATGGATAGCATGTTAAAAACAGTATCTAAAAATACACTTAATAAAGTATAATGTTTAATATTTTATTATTTATTGACAAGCTACCTTTTATGAATGCTAAACAAATATATACATTCATTAGTTATGCAGTACCTCTATATTCCCGAATAACGGCATAACTATTGTCCATGATAAGAAACCCCAATCAGTAAACTATTATATAGTTTTACTGCTTCTATAATGATAAACCCTCCAGATATCATCTTACTTGATCTCTTATCGTTATTTTAGACAAGCTCTAAAAACCAATGAACATAGTAGAGTGCAATCGACTTTTCAAAATCTATGCAAAGTGAAGATAGCACATAACTCTTAAATCTATGTTGACCAGTAATTTCTTTCGTAATAAATTTTCCTCTTTTTCAGCCTACTTTGTTACTAAACATTATGAAGTAACCATGCTGCGCTTATGGTTTGTAGCGGCGGCTTTATTAGTTCCATTATTTGGTATCTTACTTCAATTTGTCGATCCAACTGCTGTAGACTTTCTTTCTCATCGGCTACTAATAAGTACTTTCTTTATAGGTACGGTAGTTATGTCTTTTAGAATTGATGCAGTTAGGCAGCACCTGATGTTTTTCGCTTATCTAGGTAATTTCATAATGACAAGCTGGTTTGTATGGATTACTTACATGAATGCCTTTTCTTTCAATTATAGTTTGGGGGTCTTTATAGCGATATGTTCAATGGGCGTTTTTTGTAGAAGACAAAGGGATATCAATATTTTTTTCACATTCGCTATTTTGAATTTCTTCATTACTGCATATCTACAACCAGAGATGCTAGTGCAGAAAGCGTTTATAATTGTGGACCTCATTATAATAGCCATTGTTTATTCCATATTCATGTATCAGAGGTCTTATATCAAACAAGATTTGGAATCACTTAATCAAAATCTCAATCTGTTGAATCAAACTTTAGAAGAACAAGTGATTGAGCGAACAACCATTGCCGAGGAAAAATCTATTAAGTTACAGGAGAAAAATAAAGAATTAGAAAGATTTGCTTCTATAGCATCCCATGATCTGAAAGCACCCCTAAGAAATATTGGGGCTTTTGCTAAGATATTGAATAAAAAGACTAAGCAGCTAGATGATCCTACGATCAATGAATGTACACAATTTATTGATAATGGTATTAATAGAATGACAAATATTATAGAAGATTTGTTAGAGTATTCTAGGATAGGACAATCGGCTGTCACTTATAAAGAAATTGACCTTAGTAAGATGTTGTTCCTTGTAATTAATAGTATTGCAAGTGTCAAAAGTAGACCTGATGTTACGGTACAGATTAAAAATGATTTACCTGCTAACCTTATAGGTAATCCTAGACAAATCGAACAACTCTTTCAAAATCTAATTGATAATGCGATCAAATATAATAAGTCGGTTCACAAACTTGTTACCATTGCTTGTCAAGAAACATCAGACTATTGGACATTTGAAATAGCAGATAATGGTATAGGTATCCCTGAAGAGTTTAAATTACAAGTATTCGAGATGTTTAAAAGGCTGCATGGTGGCCATGAATTTCAAGGAACAGGTATCGGATTAGCTATTTGTAAGAAAATAATAGATAATCATAAAGGCACTATTGACATTGCCTCCGAGGAAGGAAAGGGAACTACTTTTAAATTTTCTATTTTAAAAATGGTAACTACTGAAGAAAAAAATAGACCAAAAGAAGAAAAAAATATGTCTAGAGAGATGGTCAATGTAAAAGTTGTTTAAACAACTTCCCTATTTGTTTTTTAGAAAAAATGATTAAAACGTTTCTTTTTTCTACTAAATTCCTATATTGTTCAATCATTAAGAATTGACGCCTGTTTTTATCACCTACTTACTGCTTTAAGAACTAAATATCTATACTATTGTCAGGGATTCTTTTTTCCCTATCCTGCGTTGTTCATCAGTCAGGTAGCTATGGCTATCTTCCTTCTTCACGCCTTGTTTAGGAAAAAAATAATCTCCTGAAATACTATATCTACTTAATTCTTAAAGCATTACCAATCCCTAAGCTAAACCTTTTAAATAACTGAATTATATTGAGTGTAAAACAATTCAGGGGCATTTTCTGAAATTGATCAAGCTGCACGTTTCATCGGACCACTGCAAGTGATCCGATGAATAAATTTGCCGCCCCAACTTTGTTTTA
>CAKZUM010000070.1 GCA_937921525.1 uncultured Saprospiraceae bacterium | reverse complement strand
TTACATTTTTCTACTTGTTCTTTTTCCTTTCTACTACGTTGAAAAGCCTCGTGATAGCTAGGCTATCCCTACGTTTTTCGCCTTGTAGAAAGAAAAAATAACGGCGCATAAAAACGCAATTTATTAATTCATCATTCCTAAGATGGAGTATTTAAAATAAATACCTCTCTGTTATCGCTTCCCCGCCCGCCTGACGGCAGTCGGGCTGGTCTGCTTTCTATTCTGTTTCTCCTATAATCTAACACGCTTTAAAAACGTTTAAGGCATTAGATAATTACACATATATACCACTTTTTAATAATTTTCCCAAATTACCTATTTTATATAAGGGTAATATTTATAATTTTGTGCGTCAGTTCGCTGTGATACAAGATGGCTACGTTTTTAAAAACATCTAGTGGTCAGCGTCATACATCTGGCAACCGCCCGCCTGGACAGCAGTCGGGCTAGTCTGACAGTTCCCTTAGCGCAAACTATGTAGAACGATCTGACCTCTATAAAAAGTAGAATAGAAAAACATCAATGAATAGACACCTACCAATTTTGGATTGGTTGCCCAAGTACCAAAGAAAGTATTTATCAACAGATATTCTAGCTGGAATAACAGTAGGTGTCATGGTCATTCCACAGGGAATGGCGTATGGAATGTTGGCAGGCCTACCCCCTATTTATGGCTTATATGCTACTTTGGTCCCAATGATTGTCTATGTGTTATTTGGTACCTCTCGACAATTAATGGTGGGTCCTACAGCAATGGTCTGTATTTTGATGGCCTCAGGAGTTGGTCCACTTGCAGAAGCTGGATCAATGGAATATATATCGTTGGTGTTACTACTCTCCTTTTTAGTAGGTTGTTTACAATTTGCCTTTGGCCTATTTCGATTAGGTTTTTTTATCAATTTCTTGTCCCATCCAGTACTCAATGGATTTATTTCTGCGGCTGCCATTATCATTGTTATCAGTCAAATAAATAATTTAATTGGCGTTACTACCGCCCAAGATGGACTTACTTATATCGAAAAAATAAAGACCTTTTTTAATAATTTCACTCGAGTAGATTTTCCTACATTAAGCATAGGTTTATTAGGCTTAGGTACTATTTTAAGTGTAAAAAAATGGAATAAGCGAATACCTGCCCCATTACTTGTAGTATTGATTAGCATTGGTTTCCTTTATAAATACCATTTAACACTTCCAACCATTTCTATTATTGGAGATATTCCCAAAGGGCTACCGAGCATTTATTTACCTGCATTCAATTTAGAAAATATCAATGCGCTAATCCCCACTATATTTACAATCACCTTAGTAGGTATATTAGAATCTGTTGCTATCGCAAAGGTGATGCAAGCCAAAAACAAAGATTATGAAATCATCCCTAATCAAGAATTAAAAGCCCTAGGCATCGCCAATATCATTGGTTCTTTTTTTCAAGCATTTCCTACGGCTGGTAGTTTTTCTAGAACAGCCGTCAATGATGAACTAGGAGCCAAATCAGGTATAGCTGCCCTAGTGGCTGCCCTAGTAGTTTTATTAACCTTATTATTTTTAACGCCTTTATTCTATTATTTACCAAAAGCTATTTTAGCGGCTATCATTATTGCAGCAGTCGTGCGATTGATAGACTATAAAGAAGCGATGTTTTTATGGAAAAGTGATCGGACAGATTTTTATATGCTATTGATTACTTTTCTAGCGACCCTGCTTATTGGCATTGAACAAGGTATATTAATAGGCGTATTCCTTACGATTTTAATGCTCTTATATAAATCAACTAAACCACCGATTACCATCTTCGGCAGAATCCCTGAAACCTCGCACTATAAAAATATCGAGAGCAGTGAGGAGCTAATTATCCGAAAAGATATTCTGATCATTCGTCCTGACACTTCTTTATTCTTTGCTAATATTACCGCTTTCAAGGAAAGGTTACTACAAGCTAAAAAGGAGAAAGGGGCTGCCTTAAAATTAATCCTTTTTAAAGCGGATGCTATTAGCGATTTAGATTCTAGTGCCACCCATGTCTTGAGAGATTTATTAAAAGAATGCAAGCAAGAAGGCATTCATTTTTATTTTGTTGGTTTATCTAAAAATCTTTACACTACATTAAAGAATAGTAATACCTTAATTTTATTAGGTGGTAATTTTTTATTTGAAGGCGAGCAAGAAGCCATTGATTATTTTGACCTACAAATGGCAAAGGAGTCTTGGCGGAAGAAGCGAGAGTTAATGGAGAAAAAACAGGACTTTAAGTGAAAGGAATTAAATCCTTTCACTAATTAATAAAGTTGCTCAAGAATAGACAAAATAAATGTCTCCGATCACTTTCACTTAAAAATAAATTCCTGTATTTTAGTGTTTATAGCATAGAACATAATCCGAACATATAAAAACAGCATACATGCCATCAAAAAAAAAGCTACTTCGTAACCTCTCTTTCCTCTTATTAGTGGGCTCTTTGACTTTTGTTAATACCACATTCTCGTCTTGCTCTCCAAAGTCAGGTTGTAAAATAAATGAAGGGGGTGCCAAAACGAATAGAAGAGGAGAATTGTCTCAAAAACGAGGAAAGACGAATTTGCTGCCTAAGAAATACCGAAAGAAGTCAAGATAACGATGAACAACCTCCTCCAAGATAAAGGCGTTCGCCTGTTCTTATTTCTTACTGCCTTCTTTATGACCAATGCGATTATCGCCCAATTTATTGGGATGAAGATTTTTGCCTTTGAAGATACAGTTGGAATCGCTCCAATGAACTGGAATTTGTTTGGACATTCTGGCTCCTTAATGCTTTCCGCGGGGGTGCTTCCTTGGCCTATTGTATTTGTCACGACAGATGTTATTAATGAATACTATGGCAAAAAAGGAGTAAAACTATTGTCTTATACAGGCGTGTTTATGATCGCTTTTGCCTTCCTTATTGTTTTTGCTGTTATTCAATTAGAACCTGCCGATTTTTGGGTAGGAAGTTATAAAGCACAAGGAGTACCTGACGCACAAGCCGCTTTTGCCACTGTCTTTGGTCAAGGAGCGTGGATGATCGTTGGGTCGATTATCGCCTTTTTATTGGGTCAGGTAATTGATGCTTTTGTGTTTGATAAACTTCGTCGATGGACCAAGGATAAGATGGTCTGGTTGCGAGCAACAGGTTCTACCATCATTTCTCAGTTTATAGATAGTTTTGTTGTCTTGTACATTGCTTTTGTGTTAGGTCCTGCCGAATGGCCCATCAGTCAATTTTTAGCTGTAGGTACAGTTAATTATTCTTATAAATTTTTAGTGGCATTGTGTTTGACGCCTATTATTTATGTAGCTCATGCAGTGATTGACGGCTATTTGGGAAAGGAACGGGCGAAGGTGATGCGGCAGCAAGCAGTTGTTTAGATCTTTGGGTTTGTAATCATTGCCGAAGGTTAAGAAACGAATTCTTGATGGCAGAAACTTAGAAAGTGGCTGTCATCTGGGTTTCTAGGAAAGGTGACAGCCATTTTGAAAATTTCTGCCACCAACATTTGTCGTTAACCCATC
>CAKZUM010000069.1 GCA_937921525.1 uncultured Saprospiraceae bacterium | reverse complement strand
GCCAGCCTTAGTCGCTGGGCCATTTTCATAGGGAGCTACTAAAGTTACTTCGCCTTTTATTTTAGCAAAGTCTGCCCCAATGCCATTGTACTTGCCTTCTGTGATATAGCGAAAACCTTCAATCTGTGCTTCGGAAATATAATTGGTATAAGGGTCTAAAGATTCTAGCATGGCATCAATACCGATCCGCATTAGTTTTGCTGGATTCAAATCATCTACATAGTAGGTATTGATTTCCTTATATAGGTTGGTAAAAATTTCTATGTTTTTCGAGATTTCAAATAACCGGTCATGGTCTTTAGGTACGGCTGCTAAAGCAACAAATCCTAAGGCACTCACGCAGGCTATTTTCAGGGATTTTTTTATCGTCATTATCATTATTATTGTAGTGGAAATTAATGCTCTGTAATAAAAGTTTTCTAAAATTAAATATTGTTCTTTTTGCATTGGCAAAAAAGAACCAAAAACCCTAGACAAAAACAAAAGCTCCGCTGTTTTTGTCAGGCATCCCGCCCAGATGTTGACCGAGCGGAACAGCTATAGAACACTTTAAATTACTTTGATTACAGTGTATTTAGCTCAGATTAGGATATGAAAATTTAACACATGAACTTTTTTTACCACAGATTGACAGATTATAGCTGTCCTGCTTAACTTAATCCGTGGTAAAAAAATATAATCCGTGTAAACGGCTTTGATAAACTTGCCTGAAATTTACATAATTAGTATATGAATAGCAATCCAGTTTATGTTATTGTTCAGTTAATAAAGTACGAGCTTCTGACAATGAAATTCTCTTACCATTCAAATAAGCGACCACAAATGCTCCTTTAAATCCTGCATAAGACAATTCTTTCCTACGAGTCGCTGCTTTTTCATAGTCCTTATAGTCTCCTATCAGGTACTTATGAAACTGCTTTTCTTTTCGGACTTTTAGGTCTTCCAATTTCCACTTGGGCGTATTGGTGTCAATAGGAGTTAGTGACGCTGCTAATTGAACACTAAAAGTTACTGATTTATTTTTGTCCTCAATAGATTCTTTTTCTTTTATCAACTCTTTTTGGGGTGCTGCTATTGCTTGCACTGGCTCGGTTGCTCTTTGGGTAGCACCCGAAACCAATACCGTTTGTTTTATAGTTGACACCTTATCTATAGAAGGTGCTTTCGATCTAATTTCTTCCTGTTCAGGAATAATCGACTCTTTCAATGTAGCTAATTCTAAATTGAATCCTTCTTCCTCTACTGCGCTTTTATATTCGCTGAAAGCTTTGAAAATAGCACTCGCCATTTCTTGTTGTCCTGATTTGGACAATAAATATTGCTCGTCTTTACTATTTGTCAAAAATCCTGTTTCGACTAATACACTTGGCATCGTGGTTTGTCGCAATACTACGAAAGCAGCTTGTCGGACGCCTCTACTTTTTCTTTTGCTACTATTAGTAACATATTTTTCGATTTTTTCAGCTAGTAAAATACTTCTGTCTAGATGCGCATTTTGAAAAATATTTTGAAAAATATGTCCCTCATCAGAGTTAGGATCAAATCCTTGATACTGTTCTAAATAATTGTCTTCTAATAAAATAGCTTCATTTTCTCTTCTCGCTACCTCGGAGTTATGTTCTGAATTTTCGGTTCCCATGACAAATGTCTCCGTCCCACTGATATACGCTAATTTTTTTCCTAGTGCATTACAATGAATAGAAATAAATAAATCGGCCTTATTCCGATTAGCAATAGTGGCTCTCTTATGCAATGGAATAAATACATCCTTCGTTCTAGTATAGATCACATTGATCGACGGATAAGCCGCTTCTATTGTCTTTCCCAAAGCTAATGTTATATCAAGAGCTAAATGTTTTTCCTTAGAATGTTGTCCACTACAGCCATCATCTTTCCCTCCATGTCCTGCATCCAATACGATTGTTTTGATGGTATGGGAATTGCTAGGTATTCCATTATCTTTGCATGTTTGAAAGTTAGGTTGGACGGTATAAGAAACAAAAGAAAGACAGCAAATGAGGGCTGTCAAAAATAGCTTAATCATTGGAGATGCAAATTCGTTCTTAGAAGTTTTTAGAATGTAGTATTATAACGTTATTGAAAGGTTATTTATTCGTTTTACCAAACGTCCCTTAATGCAAGTTACTAGATTTGTTTAAAAAAATCAGTACATCACACATTTAGAGGCTTTTTCTATATAAACAAGTCAATTTTAGTACCACAATATATGCAGAAAACCCTTGTCTCTTTGATTCTTATCATCTTTTGCTGTTATTGGACAGTAGAGGGACAAGTGGATACTGTCTTAACCAAACGATTGCCTCAAAAATTGGAACGTCCGAATAAAGTAAAAGTTCCTGTATCGGATAGCATCCCTAATGCAGCCCCTACCCCTACTGGCGCAGTCAATATCTCAGATAATGCGATTGAAGATGAAGTGGAATACGGCGCAAAAGATTCTATCCTCTATGATAATTTCAATAATAGAGTTCATTTGTACGGTGAGGCATTTGTCAAATTCCAAGCTGTCGAATTAAAAGCGGGATATATTACGATTAATTTAGATAGCAGTATTGCGGTCGCACAAACAACCATTGATGGATCAGGTATCGGAGGCAGTCAGCCTAACTTTACGGATGGTTCTCAAAATTTTCAGGCTAGTAAAATGCGATACAATTTCAAATCTAATAAAGGGATTGTGTACGATGTGGCGACCACCCAAAGTAATTTATTTCTAAAAGGACAGAAAACAAAATTTGTTAGTCAAAATGGAGAAGCAGATGATACATCATCTGTAGACAATATTTTGTATAACAGAAATGCCATCTTTTCTACTTGTGATGCACCACACCCACACTACGGTATTCGTAGTAGAAAACAAAAAGTCGTTGCAGATAAAGTAGTCGTAGTGGGGCTGTCTAATCTAGAATTGGCAGGTATTCCTACCCCTGTCTATTTACCTTTTGGTTTCTTTCCTTTAAAACAATATAAAAGTACGGGCTTAATTTTCCCGGATGGCTATGAGTATTCGCCGCAATGGGGATTTGGCTTAGAAGGGATTGGTTGGTATTTCCCTATTAGTGAAAAACTAGATTTGCGATTAACTTCTGATATTTATTGGCATGGCACTTGGGGATTGACTGCTGACTCAAGATATAAAAAACGATATAAGTATAGCGGTAGTTTAGCCGTATCTTATTCAAGTAGAAAAAGCCTAGATGTAGCAGGGCGTCAAAATTCTTACAGTATTCGTTGGTCTCATCGGCAAGACACGAAGGCCCATCCGACTAGAAGTTTTAGTGGTAATGTCAACTTACAAGGAAATGGTTTTCAACGAATAAATAACAATGATGCGCAAAGTGTTTTACAAAATACCTTGTCTTCTAATGTATCTTTTAATCAGACTTTCCCAGGTCGTCCATATCGTCTGTCTGCCGCGATGAGTCACTCTCAAAATACACAGACTAATAAAGTGAATATTAGTTTTCCTACTGTTAACTTCCAGTTGAATCGTATCTATCCGTTCAAGCAAGATCGAGGAGGCAATAAGGAGAAATGGTACGAAAAAATTTCGTTCAAATATGATGGACAATTTCAGAATAAATTTACCGCAACAGACACTACCTTGTTCAGCCAAAAAACAATAGATGATGCGCGTTTTGGTTTTAAACACAATGCCTCTACGGACTTAAATTTTAATCTATTAAAATACGTTGCGGTTTCTCCGAATGCATCCTTCAATGAAGTCTGGTATTTTCACACTACTCAGACAAATGAAGAAGACGACCTTCCGGAATCATTGGAAGTAAGAGATACGATATTTGGTTTTAAACCTTGGCATCAATTCTCGACTGGTATTTCCATGAGTACCAATATATTTGGTACCGTACAATTCAAAAAAGGACGACTGAAAGGAGTACGACACACGGTCAAGCCGAGCCTTTCTTTTAATTACACTCCTGACTATGGTTCTCCTGAGGGGTTCTTCGGAGGGCTATTCGATGAATACGATAGAGATACAAGTGATGCCGTCAACTTACAACGTTATAGTATTTTTGAAGGAGGTATATTTGGCGCGCCAAGTATCAATAGTAGTGGAAAACAAATGGCGATCAATTATTCTATTAATAATATCTTCGAAGCCAAGTTTCGCCCCAAACGGGATTCTGTTGATAAGAAAATAAAATTATTTGATAACATTCGTTTTGGTGGAAACTATAATTTCGCAGCAGATTCCTTAAAATTTAGCGATCCTTCTGCCACAGCTACTACCCGTTTATTTAAAGGTATCACTACGTTCAATGCAAATGCTCGATGGTCTTTTTATGCTACGGATTCTAATAACGTTAGAATTAATCGTTTCTATACAAGAACGCATGGCAAGCTTCTTCGCTTTACAAATGCCGATTTTCGATTGACGTCTCGTCTTTCTGTTCGGGATATTAAAAAATTCTTTCAAAAAGAAACAGCTACCTCCAATCCAGCTTCTCGAAATAATAATGAGGGGGAGAATCAAAGAGGTAGAGAACAAGCTGATAATACTTTCTTAAAATTTTTAGAAGGTTTTAATTTGAATCACACCTTAGCAATCAATGCCACAAAAGCTATTGATCAACCTACCTCTTGGGAAATTCGTACGCATAGTATTAACGTGACCATCGCCAATATTCAGCTTACGGAGAAATGGAGTATGCAAATTGGTAACATTGGTTATGATTTTAAAAATGAACGAACTACCTATCCAGATATTGGAATCTTTAGAGATCTTCATTGTTGGGAGGCTTCCTTCCGCTGGCAACCACAACGGGGCACTTATTTCTTTACGATCAAAGTGAAGAATGCACCGCTCGATATGTTGAAACTACCTTATCAGAAAAATAATGTGGATGCGTTTGGTGGGTTTTAGAAATAGAACAGAGAATAGAGAAGCGAGAATAGAGACTTGATTCGTTTACAATGGAAGAAAGTTCATTGTTTTTTTAAAACGGAATTTATATCTATTCCTCATTATAGAGCGAAGGTAGATGGCAGAAATTTTCAAAATGGCTGTCATCTTTCCCAAGACCCCAGATGACAGCCACTTTCTAAGTTTCTGCCATCAAGAGTCCGTCTCTTAGCCTGACCGGGTATGGTTTATAACCTCGATGCTATACGATCATCATACTGCATCGAGGTTACAAACCTCGACGATCCTTGTAAAACTAAGCTAACAAAGCTAGGCTTGTATTTTATCACATAG
>CAKZUM010000068.1 GCA_937921525.1 uncultured Saprospiraceae bacterium | reverse complement strand
GTAAAAACATGTAGTAAAAACATGTAGTAAAAAAATCTAGTCAGTAATTATTCCATTAAAGCAACTGCCTTCCCCACCTCCTGCACAGGCAATTTACAAACCTTATTTTGACAAACATAAATAAAAGTTTCCCCTTCTTGTAGTTTCTCTTGCAATAATTCCAAACTACCTTCCGAAGCTCCACCCAACAAAATAGCATTCGGTAAATATTGACTATATAAACTTTGATGATACCTTTTATAATCAGAACCAACAACCGCCACCTCATAAGGCGGATGCACCAATAAACTATACAAAGAACACCAATTAGAATAAAAGTTAGGTTGTGGACTTTGCTCTATTTGATCGGCGATATTATGAAGCATTTGCTTTGATATTTTCAATTTATCTTGGTCATAAAAATAAAGACCAAGCAAGTACAAATTCTTAGCCATTGTAGAATTAGAACCGGGAATAACATTATCCGCAATTTCTTTTTTCCTAGTAATCAAAGGCGGATCAATATCCGAAGTATAATTAAACATACCCGACTCGGAATCAAAAAAGTGAACCAAAGCATAATTCGCTAACGCTTCCGCTTTTTTTAACCACTTCTCGTCAAAGGTTACTTGATACAAAGCGATAAATGCTTCTACCGTTAAAGCATAATCATCCAGAAAAGCATTGATCACAGACTTTCCGTCTTTATAATTTCTATTCAGCCGATCATCCCCTTGTAACATATTGTTATTGATGAAATGAGCATTATCTATGGCTGCTTGCAAGTATGTGGGATTCCCAAAGGCTCGATAGGCATCTACGTAGCCTTTTAGCATTAGGGCGTTCCAAGAGGTTAACACTTTATCATCTAACCCCGGACGCACTCTTTTTTCTCTGGCTGTTAAAAGCTTTTCTTTGGAGGCATTAATACTGGTAAGAATCTGTTCCTCTGATTGATTCCAGCGGCGAGCCAAATCCGAGATTGGCTTTTTTCGATGCAATACATTCGTATGTTCCCAGTTTCCTTTGTCGCTAACTTGATAATAATCAGCAAATAATTTTAAAGCCATTTCATCTTGAAGCACAGCGGCTAATTCTTCTTTAGTCCATACATAAAATTTACCTTCGACGCCTTCGCTATCCGCATCCAAGGACGAGTAGAATCCGCCACTTTCATCGGTCATTTCTCTTTTAATGTAAGTAAGTGTTTCTTCGACGACTTGTTGGTACAATGGATTTTTAGTCACCATAAAAGCCTCGGAGTATAAACTAACTAACTGCCCATTGTCATACAGCATTTTTTCAAAGTGTGGAACTTTCCAATCTGCATCCGTAGAGTAGCGCGCAAAGCCTCCCCCTAGATGATCGTAGATACCCCCATTCGCCATGTTGTCCAATGTACTCGTAACTGCCTCCAAGGTCTTTTCATTTTTCGTATGAAAATACTGACTCAATAAGAACTGATAATTATTAGGCATCGGAAATTTTGGAGCGCCCTCTCTTCCACCTTTTTTAAAATCTATATTTTTTAAAAAGTTATCATTGATAGTGATCAATTTTGCATCCGTAAAAGACGGATCACTATCATTGAATAAGACTTGTTCATTACCATTGATTCCATCCATTAATTGCCCTGCATACTCCTGTAGTTTTTCGGGTTCTTCCTGATGCAATTTTGAAAAATAAGTGAGTATCTCCAGCCAATTTTTCTTAGGGAAATAAGTCCCTGCCCACACAGGGCGACCATCGGGTAGGGCAAAGGCATTCAAAGGCCAGCCGCAACTTTTTCCACTCGCCAGATGACAGGCGGTCATATACACGTCATCCACATCAGGTCGCTCTTCCCGATCCACTTTAACGTTGACAAAATGCTCATTCATCAAATTGGCAACAGTCGAATCTTCAAAGGATTCATGTTCCATCACATGACACCAATGACAAGCGGCATAGCCGACACTGATAATCAAGAGCTTGTTTTCTGCCTTGGCTTTGGCTAAGGCTTCCTCGCCCCAAGGGTACCAGTCTACTGGATTCTTGGCGTGTTGTAGGAGGTAGGGGCTGCTTTGTCCTGCTAGGTGGTTGAAGTTTTCGGACTGACTAGTGCTTTGGTTGCAGGATAATAGGGATATTAGGAGGAATGGGAATAGTATGTATCTCATGCTTTTGTATTAGAAATATATTTTGTTTTATCCTTCGATAGAATAATGAATAGGAACTTTAGGTTTTCTACCGTACAATTTTTGAATCCGCAAACAAATACAGTGAAGAAGTATGGATCGTCGAGGTTTGTAACCTCGATGCAGTATGATGATCGTATGGCATCGAGGTTACAAACCTCGACGATCTAAGTATGCTTAAGCTAACAAAGGTATTCCCTTTAAAATCATCCCTCCCAATACTACAAGGAACTTTTATACAGTTTTAATTGTTTATAATAAAAGAGACCAAAGATAAAAATCAAAAAAGTAAGTACTTGGACAAAAGTAAGCGCAATATTTTAACCAAATAGGTCACAAAGAAAATAACCGCTATGTGCCCTATGTACCTATGTGGTAAAAAAAATGTGGTAAAAAATCTATTGCGTTCTCTGCTTTTTGTCCAACTACCAAACCAAACACTCAAAATAATTGAATGGAAATCACCAAAATCGTCCCTTCCAAAAACGGCCGAAAAGCCGCCATCAAATTATCTCCTTCCCAAAAGAAAGCGTTTGCGGAAACGAAAGAGAAATTGCAAAAAAGCCCGCTTGTAGCTTTGAACGTTTCCTCTAATTACGGCAAATCTACCATTTTAAAGGCCCTAAGCAAAGACTTAAAAG
>CAKZUM010000067.1 GCA_937921525.1 uncultured Saprospiraceae bacterium | reverse complement strand
TATCCTAGCTTGATGGCTTGTATGCCTAAAAAGTGACGCTTTTGGCGTTCATTTAAGCTCTTATAGAACTCTTTCTTTATATCTAAATTATCAATTTCCATATTTCTAACTTCTTAGAAATATCGTACCAACTTGCGGAAGTTATTTTTTCAGCGTTACTTATGCTTTAGCGGATAATTTAGTGGATCACTATTACATTGTTTTGGACAGCATAGAAGAACAAATTGAGGCCCTAGAAGATAGTTTATTAGAAAAATCTGATAGTAAACACAAGGCACAGCCTTGCGCCTCCTATTCTTTAAGGCTTCGCCTTTATACTCTTTCAACGCTTTTAAATTCTGACAAGTTTATCCAAAGACTAAAAGTAGTTGACACTTTTTAATTTCAACCTCATCTTCAACTTATGACGTTGACCTTAAGATAGGCTGTCAACATCTCATTTTGAAGTTGAAGTTGAGGTTGAAATTTTTAAAAAACAATTGTCAAACATCTGGATAAGCTTATCTAAATTCTCAGTTCAATTCTAACCCTGGATTAAATGTAGATAAGGCAAACCAGTACCCTATATAATTCAAAGGAGCAGATAAGGATTCTCCAGTTCTAGGACCATTTATAGCCACACCAAAAGCATCCCATTCTGTGCCTTCATTATCTTTCATTACTACCGGAAATTGGTCTTGTACGGCCTCAAAACTTAAAGTAGTGCCATCAGCCAATTGTCTATTATAAGCAGTCATAAAGTTTTTTGTGGTACTACCGACTACAACTAAATTAGTGCCATCGACCTCATCTTGCAGTACGGTTATACTACTACCAGGGAATTTTTCAAAACTATAAGCTTGTACAACATCTTCCATTATGACCCCTAACACTCTTTCTTTTCGAGGTAAACGATTATCCTCATCTTGAACAGGGAATATTAAATTATTGTCAGTACGATAAGAGCCATAAGGATATCGGCCATAGCTTCTGCTAAAACCAGTATTTGTATTCAGTACAGATCCCTCAGGATACATATCTTGATAGGTGCTAAAAGACATCTCCACTACATGGTAAGTATTGATCTTTGTGCCTACTAAATCCCCTTTCACACAATCATGTCGCATTTGAGACCAGTAACTATCGGTAGCTCTATCATAAGGCAACAGATTAGTATTATATAATAAACCAGAGACTCCAAAAGTAGTTTCTACGCCATTAATATTCCGATCCCAACCAATCCCCGTACCTGTTAATGGACAATAGGTTAAAGCTAAACTAACATCCCCAATTTTATCATTAACGATTTCATGCCAATCTAAAATAGGGTGTGGATAAGCTCTTGTCTCGCCGTTATAATTGACGGCTACAACTAGATCATCAGGAGAGATAAAGTTGACTGCCGTAGCAGCAGTAAAATCAGGATTATCTACAGAAGGAATTCCATCTTTACCCGGGCCGCCATCAAATACTTCACTTTGAGGAATCATCCATTCATCAGGATTTAATGATCCTCCACCAGTAGTAGAAGTATTTGGAATGACTTGACTCTCTTCCCCATCAGAACAACCAGTACCTAAAAAAAGGAAGAAGATTAATAGATAAGTTAAATTTTTCATACTTTAATAATTAATGCTCACACTACTAGACATTGTTCAGAACAGAGAGCAGAGAAGAGAGAATAGAGACGCATTTCGATCAGAGAACGACGAAATTTCGTTGTTTTTTAAACGGAATCTGTCTCTATTCTCTGCTCTCGGTTCTCTGCTCTTTAAAATGTCCAGTAGTGTAGTATTCAATGCGATACTTATCGCTTATTAATAGGACTCTTCTTAATTCAAAGGTATTATAAATTAAAACACTAATAACTATTTTATTCTAAGGATTAGTATTTATCCGTTAAGATACTACAGCTACAGCAAAAAATGCCTCCAGATTATCCCAAAAAATAGCCAAATTACCCCAAAGACTACGTATTTACTAGTGCTTTGGAGAGAATGCAATAATATTGTAAACATTAAATTTTATCATGAGGAAAACACTAATTCAAATCACTATTCTACTGATTGCAGGTGCGTTAATTGCTTGGAGAGAATGGACGGTGTATGGCACAACAACTGCAAAGTTTAAACCTAATTGGGTAAACCCTGAATTATTATCAGAAGCAGCGATGCCTTCGATGATTATGTGGTTAGTGTTAATAGCAGGAGGCTTTTTCCTGTTTTCAGAGTGGTTTTCCTCCAAATTGAGTTCTCCAAATTCTGTATAGGGGAAGTTCGGGCTTCGTGCCCGTAACTTCCATTTTTGACTAGGATTTATAGGCTAGTTGAGACTTAAAGTTTAAGTAATAAGAAGCTTAACTTTAACTGGCCAGAATTATTTGATAGCACAATCAAAAGATAACTAGACTACTGAGGTTAACCGAAAATCGCTCCCCCTTGGGGGTTGGGGGTAATTTCAAGAAAAGGTTTCCTACTCTTATAAACCCCCAACCCCCAAGGGGGAGCGAAATAGGAAAAGTTCAGAAAGTAGGAATAATACTAGTATTATATAAAGTCTAAATAGCTTTCTGAGCTATATCACATAGTAAGTAGTCAGTCAATGATTGATTCACTACGTTAGTATTTATTCTAGTTTTTCACATAGCGTCTACCGTCCAGCGAAACGACCGTCCAGATTAACAATCCCCTTTACGAAGCTCCACTAAAGCCAAGACCATCGCCAACTGCTCTGCTCTACTCAAGTTAGAATTATCAATTAAAACGGCGTCTTCTGCTTGTTTTAAGGGACTATCTGCTCTGTTGGAATCAATATGATCTCTTTCTGATAAATTCGCAGCAACTTCTTCTAAGTTAGCCTTAATTCCTTTTTCTTTTAACTCTATAAATCTTCTTTGTGCTCTAGTGGCAATATCTGCTGTTACAAACAATTTTAGTTCTGCGTCAGGGAAAACGACCGTTCCAATATCTCTGCCATCCAAGATAACTCCTTTCGCTTTGCTCATTATTTGTTGTTGCCAAACCATTGCTCTTCTAATCGTTGAAATAGTAGCAACAGGGCTTACCATTTCAGAAACGTACATTTTACGGATTTCTGTTTCTACATTTTCATTGTTTAAAAAAGTAGTGTTTTGGCCGTCAATATTTTCAAAGTGTATCTTTATATTCTTTAAAGCTAATTCAATACCTTCCTTATCATCTAGGGCTATTTTATTTTGGATTAGATATAAGGTTACTGCTCGATACATGGCACCTGTATCTATGTAAGCATATTGAAGGGCTTTACTCAATTCTTTGGCTAAGGTGCTTTTCCCACAAGAAGAATGTCCGTCAATGGCAATAATAATCTTTGGTGTCTCCGATTTCATGTTCTGAACTAGTATATGTTTTTGTATTGAATTACAAAGTAAACAAAATGCAGAAGAATAATTACCAGAAAACATAACAAAAACAAAAAGTTTTATTAATTTTATTTTTAATCTAAAAAAAACTTTTTGTTTATGACTACACAAGAAATTGCGAACGACTTGGTTGTACTCTTATTCTGACCTCGCCCTAGTTTTTCCCTCAATGCTAAGAACGGTACTATCTTCTATTTAACCCATCAATTTTCCAGTAAAACCGAATTTACTAAAGAACGTAATTTATCTCCAGAAAAGCCTAATTTTGCGCCTTTCTGAGGAACTTTTCATCTTGAAGTTTACTTTTAAAACAACTTCATTAGTTATTCGTAAGTTCTACTTTAATAGTGTTCATCATATTTAACAAGGTATATAATGATAAATATCACTCTCCCCGATGGTAGTGTTCGCCAGTATGAAAGTGGAGTTACAGCAATGCAGGTAGCAGAATCTATTAGTTCAGGCTTAGCAAGAAATGTTTTATCTGCTAAGGTGGATGGCGAAGTATGGGATGCCAATAGAGCAATTGCTAAAGACTCAAGAGTCCAATTATTAACCTGGAAAGACAAGGATGGTCAAATGACCTTCTGGCACTCTACCGCACACTTAATGGCGGAAGCATTGGAAGCATTATATCCAGGTGTAAAGCTAGGTACAGGACCAGCGATTGAAGATGGATTCTACTATGATGTAGATTTGGGAGATCGCAAGTTATCTTCTGAAGATTTTTCTACAATCGAAAAGAAGATGTTGGAATTGGCTAGAGAAAAGAATGCCTTTGTTCGACAAGATATTTCTAAAGCGGATGCGACCAAGTTCTTCCAAGAAAAAGGAGATGAATATAAATTGGAGTTGATCGAAAAGAGAGGGGAGGATGAGGCATTGACTTTATACACGCAAGGCAATTTTGTAGATCTTTGCAAAGGCCCACATTTAGCGGATACGTCTAAGATCAAGGCGGTTAAGTTAACAAAGATTGGAGGGGCATTTTGGCAAGGCGATGAAAGCCGACAGCAAATGACTCGATTAAGAGGTATTTCATTTCCTAAACAAAAGGAATTGACGCAGTACCTACATATGATCGAAGAGGCTAAGAAAAGAGACCATAGAAAGTTAGGGGCAGAAATGGATTTATTTATGTTTTCTGAGCGAGTAGGTGCAGGCTTACCTATTTGGTTACCAAAGGGAAATGCCGTTCGAGAGCGTTTGATGAAATTCATGCAAGAACAGCAAGTAAAGCGAGGATATAAATTGGTAACGACCCCACATATTGGAAAGAAGGAGTTGTATGTTACTTCGGGGCATTATGCGAAATATGGAGAGGATAGTTTCCAACCGATCAAGACGCCAAAGGAGGATGAAGAATTTTATTTAAAACCAATGAATTGCCCGCATCACTGCGAAATTTATGCACATCGCCCACACTCCTATAAGGAACTACCTTTGCGTATTGCAGAGTTTGGTACGGTGTATAGATATGAGCAAAGTGGCGAATTACATGGTCTTTCTAGAGTAAGAGGGTTCACACAGGATGATGCGCATATTTTCTGTACAGAAGATCAGTTGAAAAGTGAATTTTTGAATGTATTGGATTTGACAACGGAGATGCTTCAAAAAATGGGCTTTGAAAATTTCACCGCTCAAATTTCTCTAAGAGATCCAGATAATCCAGAAAAATATATTGGTTCTGACGAGAACTGGCGAAATGCAGAGACTGCCATTATAGAGGCAACGAAAGAGGTCAACTTAGAAACGACAACAGAATTAGGAGAGGCTGCATTCTATGGACCAAAGTTAGACTTTATGATTAAGGATGCTTTAGGTCGTCAATGGCAGTTAGGCACGATTCAGGTAGATTATAATTTGCCAGAACGTTTTGAGTTAGAATATATTGGTTCCGATAACCAACCGCATCGACCAGTCATGATTCACCGAGCACCATTTGGCTCGTTAGAGCGTTTCATGAGTATTTTGATAGAACATACTGCTGGTAAATTTCCACTATGGCTAACGCCAGATCAGTTTGTGGTATTACCGATTAGTGATGCCTATAATGAGTATGCAGAAGGAATCGTCACTCAATTAGCACAACACGATATTAGAGGTATTGTGGATGATCGAACGGAAAGTATTGGTCGTAAGATTAGAGACAATGAGTTAAAGAAAATTCCATTCTTATTAATCGTTGGCGAGAAGGAAGCTGCCGCTAATGGCGTGGGTGTTCGTAAGCAAGGAGATGGGGATAAGGGGATGATGTCGGTAGAGGAGTTTGCGGCTTATTTTAATGAATTGCTTTAATAGATTAAGTAACCTATTTAGTATCTGAATAGGTTGTTAGTTTTGAAGAATCTAGAGTTTAATCATACTTCTGGCTTTCTTCTATTGGCATTCGCCAATAGGCAGATAAATTGAACGCAGAGGTGCAGAGATGCAGAGCTTATTTGACTCTGTATCTCTGCGCCTCTGCGTTCATTTTATCATTGGCGATAGCCAATATTAAATAGTAATCACCTCTCTATTTTTTCCGCCAATCAATCCCTCGCCCAGGCGTATAAGGCGCACCAGCCATTTCTAATTGCTCTTCCAATTCTTTCAATTGATTCACTAAAGCTTGTACTCTTTGAACCTGTGGTTGCAAATCTTTCTTAGCAATCGCATAAGCTTCTTGTGCAGTGGCAGTAGGTTCAGAAGTAGAATCAAACCCAGCATAAGTAGCCCAGATTCTAGAAGATAAAGAAGCCACGGTTGGTTGATCTAATCGACTCTTCAGCCGATCTCCATAAAAGGCAGTCCGAATATCTTTAAGTTCTTGGTCGAGTCCCATCATTTCCTTTTCTAAATTGGCTACTGGTGCAGGCATCGTGTAGATTGCTTTTTTGATATGTCTTAATTGATCGCCAACAGCACTTAATTTTCTGGTCGTTCCCATAAACTGCCGTTGTAACTCTGCCAAGTCTTTATGAAAATCTGCCAATTCCTTAGCATTGTCCGCAGGTAAAGAAGAACCACCCAATGACCGAAGTGTAAAAGGAGTTGGTGCTACCAATTCTGTTAGTTCGCCATTGATACTTTGCGACAAACTTACCGTATAAGAACCGGGCATGGCTAAGAAACTAGTCTCTGGAGGATTACCAAAAATATTTTCCCTAGGTGCTTTTAAACTAACAGGTCCCAAGTAGGCAATACGACCATCCCAGGTAATACGGTTGATTCCCTTTTTCAAGCCTGTTTTTATTTTTCTGACCACCTCTTCGTTGATGTCTCTGATAATAAATAAAAGATAAGGAGATATTTCATTTTGTTCTGCCGCTAATTCTTCATAAGAAGGATAAGCTACATCTTGTCCTGCTTTGATTGCTTTTTTCTCTTTCTCTTGTCGACGCTCTTTTAGAGATTTGTATTTCTCTTTTACAAAATAAGTGAAGGTCGCTCCCACAGGCGGATTCTTTTCTGCATAATAATTATCTCCTTGAAAAGAGTTGCCTCGCAAACCTAACGGGGTACGTTCCACGAAAATTAAGGCATCTGAAATTGGAAAAATATGAGCTTCCTTTGATAAGGTTTCTTTGGACGTATTTCTTAAAATTGAATAATCATCTAGCACATAAAACCCTCTACCAAAAGTAGCTAATACCAAATCATTTTTTTCTGTCTGTATCGCTATATCTCTTACGGCAACTGTTGGTAAACCTGCACTTAATTTTTTCCAATGCTGTCCGCCTGAGTTAGAGAAAAATAAACTATATTCTGTTCCTACGAATAATAAATTCTTATCAACATGATCTTCTGCAATGGTGTAAGAAGTTCCTTTTTCTGGTAGGTTGGTAGTAATACTTTTCCAAGTACTTCCCTTATCCACACTCTTATAAAC
>CAKZUM010000066.1 GCA_937921525.1 uncultured Saprospiraceae bacterium | reverse complement strand
AATAATGAATGGAGATGAAACTGAAGTTGATTGTGGTGGACTAAGTTGTAAGCCTTGCCAAGCCTCTTTAGTACTAGACAATATAATTTGTCATGACAATGAAACGCTTACAGATTCTTCTGATGATTATATTACCTTCGATTTAAACCCGATAGGAATAATGGGGACTAATTATACGATAATGGCAGGAAGAGCTAATATAGTGCCTACAGGTGGGACTTATGGTATGCCAACTAGCTTTCAAACGGCTAGTGGTAGTGCTGGTTTAGGCGATCTTACTTTAATTATTTCTGATAATACAAATTGTACCTCCTCTATAATACTTCCTGATCCTGGTAGTTGTTCTACCGCTGTAATTCCAACCCTTTCTCAATGGGGCTTGTTGCTGTATGGCTTGCTTATTTTGAATATGGGGGTATTGTTGATTGGGACTAGGATTACTAGAATGGACTAGGATTGGCAGGATTTTAACACGTGCTGTTTGAAAATCCTACCAATCTTAGTCAATCTCTAATCATTTCTTCGCCCACTTATCTTTCATAGCCACCGTTCGATTGAAAATAATTTTTTCAGGTGAGCTATCTGTATCTACACAATAGTATCCTAAACGCATAAACTGAAAGCGATCCCCTGCCTTTCCTTGTAGTAAGCTAGGCTCCGCTTTTGCATTAGGGATAACATTCAAAGAATCATGGTTGACAAAATCTAAAGAATCTTTTCCTTCATGTGCATCAGGCGTAGGATCTGTAAATAAGCGATCATATTCTCGTACCTCCACATCAATTGCATGTGGTGCAGATACCCAATGTAATACCCCTTTTGCTTTTACACCAGAAGTATCTTCTCCACTCTTACTATCAGGGAAATACGTACAGTGAATTTCTGTAATCACTCCATTTTCGTCTTTGATAAAAGATTCTCCACGAATAATATACGCCCCTTTCAATCGAACATTTCGTTCTGGACCAAGGCGATAGAATTTCTTTGGAGACGGAGGGTCTTCTCTGAAATCCTTACGTTCAATATAAATTTCTCTAGAGAAGGGTAGGGTACGACTACCTTGCGTTTCGTCCTCAGGATTATTGATAAGCGTTAACTCTTCCGTTTGCCCTTCTGGGTAATTGGTAATAACCACTTTTACTGGATCGATTACCGTCATTACTCTAGGGGCTGTCTTATTTAATTCATCTTTTACACAGAATTCTAATAGACTTATATCTATCAAATTTTCTCTTTTAGCTACGCCCACTTTATCACAGAAAGTACGAAGTGCCATAGGAGGATACCCTCTTCTACGCATACCAGAGATAGTAGGCATTCTAGGATCGTCCCAAGAAGTCACAATCCCTTCATTCACTAACTTTAATAAGCGCCGCTTACTAGTAATCATATAGCTCACATTCATCCGAGCAAACTCATACTGCTTAGATGGAAATATCCCTAATTGTTCGATGCACCAATTGTATAAAGGGCGGTGATGGATAAACTCTAAAGAACACAAAGAATGCGTGATTCCTTCAATAGAATCTGACTGGCCATGTGCGAAATCATACATCGGATAGATGCACCAGTCATCACCTGTACGGTGGTGCGTTGCATGTTTGATCCGATAGATTACAGGATCTCTCATTAGCATATTAGGGGCAGTCATGTCTATTTTCGCCCTTAACACTCTAGCACCATCTGGAAAATCCCCATTTTTCATTTTCTCAAATAGTTCTAAGTTTTCTGCTACACTTCTACTTCTAAAAGGGCTATCTGTACCGGGCTTAGTCGGTGTTCCTTTCATCTCTGCAATTTGCTCAGGCGTAGAGTCATCCACGTAAGCCAATCCTTTTTCAATTAACTTTACTGCAAAGCCATATAACTGAGGAAAGTAATTAGAAGCATACAAGGCTTCTCCGTTCCATTCAAAACCCAACCATTTTATATCTCGCTTGATTGCTTCCACATACTCCGTATCTTCTGTTACTGGATTAGTATCATCAAAACGTAGATTGCAAGCCCCCCCATACTTCTGCGCTATACCAAAATCAACACAAATAGCTTTAGCATGTCCTATATGCAAATAGCCATTGGGTTCTGGTGGGAAACGAGTTAGTACTCGTCCATCATGTATATTTCTTTCAATATCATCTTCTACGATTTGCTCAATAAAATTGAGTGATTCTTTTGTTTCTGTTGACATAACATGGATTTATTAAAGCATTTTTTAGACAGACTCTTTATACTGGATATTTGTATCCAAATTTAATTTGTAGAATCTAGATTATTGAGTTTTTTTCTCAGTTTAATTGTCCTTATCAAAGTAGGAATTAGTATTCCAAGTAAAATCACTATAGAAATTACATATTTCATGTATGGTCTAGTTTCCCATAACTTAGATTTTACATTCATTGTTCCGAATAACCAAATCGCAAAAATTGAGCATATTCCAATACTCACCAAACTCCATAAAGCAGTCGAATAATCTTTCCTTAATTTGCTCTCATTTAAATCTTGTCGATTTTTCATGTGTTTAAATTTTAGCTTGATATGGTTTTAAATTCTAGTTGATTCTTTTCTCTGAATCTTAATTTGTCAATTCTGTTTAATTAAATCTAATTTTTTTAATTGGTAATTATGTTCTTACGAAGTGAATTTGATTCTTAACTTATTCTGTTTGTTTTTCTTTTTTGGTTGCTTTGAACTTCTGTATATTTATACTTTGAACTCCTTCAATAGTTATAAAGTTCCTGCATTCTTTGTATCTACTGGAAAAAATGCAAAGATAAGAGAAATGAGCATAGATTTCTCTTATCCAAAAAACAGGGCGAACGAAAAGTGAAAATCATATTGTATAATTCATTAAATTCATTGAAAAATGTTCAGGTCGATGGTTGAAGTTTGTAACCATAGTTGTTAGGTTAAGAGACGAACTCTTAGTAGCAGACACTTAGAAAGTGGCTGATACTTGGGGTCTAGGAACAGGTGTCAGCCATTTTTAAAATCTATTGATACCCCACATCTTTTTTAGCTATAAATTAGGGGTTTTAGCCTCGGCCCTGTCTGTAGAAACAAGGCTGTTGAGTGTCCATAAGGAGCGTAGCTTCGACCCTGTGGAACTTTACAGGGTCGAAGCTACGCTCCTATAATGATTTGTCTACTATATTTTTCTACAGACAAGGACGAAGCTACGCTCCTTTTTCCCAGTTATAAACTTATGGAGTATCAATAGATTTTTTGACAAGTTTATCTAAACCACAAAAGTAGTTGACAATTTTACCACATAGATACATAGGTCACATAGTGTGACGTATGCTATGTACCTATGTGGTAAAATACAACTCTAGCTTTGTTTTATCAAGCTGATTCACTCTTAAATTTGTGGTAAAACTAATATCAACTGTCTGGATAAACTTGTCGATTTTTTAAATATCTACCACCAAGAATTCGTCGTCAATGACCTGATTATCAAGGGACTTCCCAGATAATCTGACGGCTATGGTTTGTAACTTTCAACACATATTATAAAAACGACTTTTTCGTTCACCCTATCCAAAAAAAGAGCCTTGAAACAATCATTTCAAGGCTCTTTTAATTGGAAATTGAGAAGTCTAAGATTTAAGCTTCCGCCACCACTTTAGGTTCTTTTGGCTCTTTGCCAACAGATAAGATATGGTCATCGACTAAGATCCTTCCACAATGCTCGCAAGCAAGAATCTTTTTTCTATTGCCAATTTCTAATTGAATCTGTGGCGGTATCTTATTATAACAACCTCCACAAGAATCTCTTTCAACAGTAACAACTGCCATTCTATTCCTGTAAGAAGCTCTGATTCTATCGTACGCATTTAATAAACGTTCGTCTATCTTCTTTCTAAGCTTATCAGATTTTCTTTTTAGCTTCTCTTCCGTTTTTTCTGTTTTCTCAATAATCTTCTCTAATTCTACTTTCTTCAATTCTAAGTCCTTCTCTTTTTGCCCTTGTCTAGCTTCTGCCGCTTTTAGCGTATCTTCTTTTCCACCAAGCGACTTCTGCGCTTCTCTAATTTTCTTTTCAGATAACTGAATTTCTAACTTCTGTAGTTCTAATTCCTTAGATAAAGCATCATATTCTCTGTTATTCTTCACATTATCCATCTGCTTATTATACTTCTCTATCAGCCCCTCTGACTCTGTAATGTTGGATTTATGCTTGGTTACATCATCCTTAACCTTGTCAACATCCCCAGTTAAACGCTTTACTCTAGTCTTTAGACCTTCAATCTCATCTTCCAAATCACTAACCTCCATAGGTAGCTCTCCTTTCAATATCTCGATCTCTCCTGTTTCGGAATCCACTAGTTGCAATTCATATAATTGCTTTAACTTTTCTGCGATTGATAGTTCTTTTGCCATATTTTTTGGATTTTTAGTACCTATTATATAAAGGCTAAACGATTCTTATTGCTTGATTAACAATAAATTAAATATGATTTAAAAAAAATACTGAACAGGATTGGTATTGTGTTCCGTAATTTGGGTTGCAAAATTACGAAATTTTTGCTTTAATAACCCATAAAGTAACTCATTTGTGAATTGTTCGCTTTCATAATGTCCAATATCGGCAATAATAATCTGCCCATCAGCATCAAAAAACTCGTGATACTTATAATCTGCTGTAATAAATATGTCTGCTCCTTGTCGGATCGCATAGGGAAGTAAAAAACCACCAGATCCGCCACATACAGCCACTTTTTTGATTTCTTTATCAAGAAATGCAGTGTGTTTTATGCAAGTAGTATTCATTTTTTCCTTTAGAAAGGATAAAAATTGTAGGTTGGTCATAGCAGTTGGTAACTTTCCAATCATACCTGAACCTACTGTAGCTAAACTATTCTCAATGGCTACAATATCATAACTTATGATAGATTTTGAAAGGGTGTTTTCTAATAAGGAGGTTATTTTATATTGTAGATCGACAGTAAAGGAGACTTCTAATTTGGCGACCGCCTCTCCAGTGACATTTTTTGTTCCCGCGCCGATACCGGTATAGCTTACATTTTTTGCGATTGCATGTCCCGCACCTGCTTCAAACAAGCTATTTCTTACTTTATCTATGGATTTTACAGGAATAAAGGCATATAGCTTTTTCAAGAGGCTTTTAGGTGCGAGTAGCCTAGTTTTCTTTAGGCCTAATCGCTTAGCAATCATGGCATTAACGCCATTGTCATACATGTTGTCCAGATTTGTATGGATCGCATAAATGGCAACATCTGCTTTGATCGCTTTGATAACCGTTCGTTCTATATAGTTTTTACCATTAAATCGCTTTAATCCTTTAAAAACAATGGGGTGGTGGGCAATGATTAGATTGCAGCCTTTGTCTATGGCTTCTTCTACTATGTCTTCTGTAGAATCTAAACAGACGAGCGCACCCGTTATTTCCCAATTGGCGTTTCCTACTATGAGCCCCGCATTGTCATAACTCTCTTGGTATTGCGGTGGAGCAATAGATTCTAAATATTGAATGACTTCTTTGATTAACATGGATCCGTTTTGTCTGCTATTTGAAACAGACTTGGTAAGTTTTCAAAACTTCCCAAGTCTTTAAATACGTTATTGTTTTGTCGTTACTAAGTCTTAAAATTAGTTATTTCTTGAAAAATAAGGAATCTGCTCACAGTACTCCTCTGCAATTATACAATTTTACGCTAGGTAAAGAGGAATTGTTATCCAAATTACTATATTTGCTATGATAGCGGCGTCCTTTAATCAGATTACGACTACGATCAAATGACCTAGCTTTATAAAACTGAATTTTAATATTCTTTGACAAGTTTAGTAACGAGGAGATAATAAATGTACGTTCTTGGGTAGCTTATTTTTTTCTTAGTTTTCTCTTGAAAGCGGGAGTATTGTTGATACTATGACCGATTTCAAGAGGAAAATAAGGGAAAAAGAAACAGCCAAGAGTGTAT
>CAKZUM010000065.1 GCA_937921525.1 uncultured Saprospiraceae bacterium | reverse complement strand
GTCTGACATACACCATTTGCTTTCCCCAATAGAAGATAAAAGTCCAGCACCATATATTTTAGGATTTTCTACTGTGCCAATCAATCCATACTCTACAGTCCACCAATGCAAATTTCTAATCTGTGCCATTTCAGAAGGTTCGCCCATATTATCTTGTAGGTAGAGTACTTGTTGTTCGGCTTGTTCGATGTCCTCTTTTGCGGTACCTTCTGTTTCTTTTAGAATAGAGAGGCGACGGACGGCCTCGTATAATTCATAATCTTTTTCAGAAGAAATAGCCTTACATCCAATCTCCCCAAATCGTCTTAAATATTCGGCATATTCTGGATTCGCAATAATAGGTGCGTGGCCTGCGGACTCATGGATAATGTCAGGTGCAGGGGTATATTGTATGTGCTCCAACTGGCGAATATCGGAGGCAATGACGAGGACGTTATAGGCTTGAAATTCCATAAATGCGGCAGGCGGTATAAAGCCATCTACTGCCACGGCAGCCCATCCAATATCTTGCAGGATTCGATTCATGCCATACATACTAGGAATTTGATCTAAAGAGATACCTGTCTTTTTTAGACCTTCTATGTACGAGCCATGCGCTACTTTGCTTAGATAATCAATATTTCGACGCATCACATATCGCCAGACCGCTTGGTCAACAGCACTGTATTGCTCATAATTCTGAGGATGCACATATTGAAATAGATGCTTGGGAAGCTTATCTAGGATTGGATTGGAAATTATGGATTTGGACATATTTTGGTAGTTTTATAGTTAGATTCTTTGCTGACAAATTTATTAAGATAAGATATACACTCATGTAGAAGTTGTTTAAAAATGTAGAATTTTAAACAACTTCAATAGGGCGAACGAAAAGTCATTCTTATAATATGTAAAGCGTTGAAAGAGTATAAAGGCGAAGCCTTAAAAAATAGGAGACACAAGGCACAACCTTGCGCCAGCGGCAGCCTGTCAACGTTTCGCTGGCGCAAGGCTTTGCCTTTATAAATTATAGCGCTCTTATATATTCCCTCTGTTATATATTACGATTTTTACTTTTCGTTCGCCCTAACAAATTCAATGTTATTTTTTATAAAACAACGTTAAATATCAAGAAGTTATGATTATTTGTAAAAGGTAGTAGTTAAGGAATAGTTCAAAGATAAAGTTGCATTTCTCTACTTTTTCTTTTTCTCTTTCTCTTCTGTTGAAAAGCCTCGTCTATGCGCTGTATCGCCTGCGTTTTTCGCCTTGCAGAAGAAAAAAATAACGGCGCATAGAAACGCAATTTATTTTTAACCATTCCTAAAGATGGAAGTCTACGAGACTTTTATTTTGATGGAGTTACCGATAGTTTCTGACTAGTGTGCAGAGTATGATCGTTTTATTAACTTCTAAGGAAGGGAAAGGTAGTCAATATTAAGTTGTAGGAGGGGAGGGGCTGGATTTTGAGCGGTTGGCAAAAATCATAAATCATATTTCATACATCATAAATCATATATCCATCACGGTTTGAGCTAGGTGGATATAAGATTTATGATGTATGATTTCTGATGTATGATTTGCCGCACAATTAGCCAATTCTTAAACCGCCTGAATAATATCATATTGCGTCAGGATATGCATCCCTCCCGTTTTATCTTTAGCAATTACAGCAGGCATCATTTTACTAATGTATTTGCTTAGATTTCGGCAAGGTAGTTCCTCATTAACAATAGGGAACGGATCGCCCATTATTTGATCTGCTGACTTCATTGCATTTTGCATAGGATTTTCTAACAAAAATTCTAAGACCCTACTTTCTACAACAGATCCAATCAATTCGGAATCTTCCATTACAGGTAGTTGGGAAATATCATTTTCTTTCATGATTTGGAAAATCTGGTGGATCGTATCTGTTTTTTTAACAGAAATGAAAGGAGAGTGTTTTTTGGAAACAATTAAATCTTTTACTTTCAATTCATCTTCTAAAAAGCCACGTTCTCGCATCCAGCTATCATTGAATATTTTGCCCACATATCTGCTCCCGTGATCGTGAATCAATACGACTACAACGTCATCTTTTTTAAATCGATCTTTTAATTGTAGTAAGCCTGCAAAGGCAGAACCAGCAGAATAGCCTAATAACATCCCTTCATCTTTGGCCAATCTTCTAGCCATCACTGCGCCGTCTTTATCCGTCACCTTTTCAAAATGATCGATTAAGCTGAAGTCTACATTTTTTGGAAGTATGTCCTCTCCAATGCCTTCTGTAATATAAGGATAGATTTCTGCCTCATCAAATTCCCCTGTTTCATGGTATTTTTTAAAGACAGAACCATAGGTGTCAATTCCTAGAATTTGAATATTCGGATTTTTTTCTTTTAAATATTTGGCTGTACCAGAGATCGTACCACCCGTTCCAACACCGACCACTACATGCGTGACTTTGCCCTCCGTTTGTTCCCATACTTCTGGACCAGTCGATTCATAATGTGCCTGCCGATTCGAGAGATTGTCATATTGATTGCACCAAAAAGAATTCGGAATATCTTTACTAAGTCGCTCTGCAACAGAGTAATACGATCTAGGGTCTTCTGGCGTAACGTTGGTCGGACAAACAATTACCTCGGCACCCATCGCCTTTAGTAGGTCAATTTTTTCTTTACTTTGTTTGTCGCTAGTGGTGAAAATACATTTATAGCCTTTTACTGCTGCTGCAATGGCTATGCCCATTCCTGTATTCCCGGAAGTACATTCTATAATCGTCCCATTCGGTTTTAGATTACCGTTCTTCTCCGCATCTTCTACCATTTTTAGTGCCATTCGATCTTTGATGGAATGACCTGGATTGATGGTCTCCATTTTAACCAATACCAAAGCAGGAATATCTGCTGCTATTTTATTAATCTTGACTAGTGGGGTATTGCCTATCGTCCCTAAAATATTTTCGTAATACATGATGGTTTTTTTTAAGAAGTCAGAAGTCAGATCGTTCTAGTTAGCTATCGCTAACGGAACTGTCAGAAGTCAGACTCATGATGTTGACCTGACATGATTTATCACATATGGTCAACTATTAGATGGGTCAACGTCAAATGTCTGACAGCGCAGCGATCTGACGTCTGACAGCGAAAGCGGTCTGACCTCTATTTCAAGTAATGCGTACGAGCATAAAATTTTTCATCCAGTACACCAAGCATTTTAGCAATAGTTGGAGATACGATAACCTCTACATCTGCTGGATAAGTATATGGTATTTTCCCAATGACTTTTGCATAAACAGTACGCTGATTCATTGGATTAGTTACTCCGACAATGGATCCTTCCTTAGCTTTTCGATGCATAACAACTAGCGTTTTAGAATTACCATTACCTTTTATCCAAAGAGCAGGGCCACGTGTTTCTCGTTCCCTTTTGTATTCTTTTTGGTAAAAGTATTTCTTTTTATTGGTAAAACTTCTTTTCCAGAGTGGATGGCCTTTAAATTGGCGTAAACTATCAGGGATTCCATGTATACTCATCCAACCTACATTCAGGACTTGATCTATAGAGAGCGTATTACTTGCCAAATTATTTTTTTCTTTAACTGTCTCTAGTGGTAGTTTGAAAATCCTTTTGGATACATGGTATAAATTATCCCCTCGCTCTACCATATAGCAAACTGGTACATATTGGGAAGGTTCAAAATACTTTCCTTTAAATCGTTTAATTGCTCTATTCGGTATAGGAATACTAATAGGATCACCTATATTATAATTACCTTTCTCTAGTGAAGGGTTATAAAAATATAGTTCATTGATCGTCAAGCCATAGAATTTTGATAAAGAGAACAAGGTCTGTCCGGGAGCTAGTTTATGTTGAAAGATTTTTTCTGAGGCCCCTTCAATTTTCAGAAAGATAGTATCTTGTGGCAAAAGATAATAGGTCTCATCTCCAGTAAACAAGTTATGTTGACCAGAAAGAGGAGTACCAAATACCAATGAGAGTAGGAGAAGAATGTGTTGTTTTTTCAAGTATGTTCGTATAATGAGTTAGAACAGAGAGTAGAGAGCAGAGAGTAGAGACGTATTACGTTTGGAAAACAATTTTGGTCCTTTGACAAATACCGTGGAAATGCAGGATCGAATTTAAACACGGGATTTGTCAAAGAACCACAATTTTTTAATTTTAAACGCCACACGTCTCTGCTCTCTACTCTCGCTTCTCTATTCTCAAAAAAAAATCTATGCAAACCATCGGGATTATTCCAGCCAGATATGCCTCCACTCGATTGCCTGGCAAGCCCTTGCTAGAGATCGCGGGAAAGTCTATGATCCAACGAGTCTATGAGCAAGCATCTCAAGCAAAATTGCTATCGAAAGTAATCGTAGCTACTGATGACAAGCGTATTGTTAAAGAAGTCGTGTCTTTTGGGGGGTTAGTGCAAATGACAGACCAATCACATACTAGTGGCACAGATCGCTGTGCAGAGGTTGCAAAAGACTTCCAAGATATAGCGGCTGTGGTTAATATTCAAGGGGATGAGCCATTTATTGACCCACTACAAATAGATTTGTTGATTACCCGACTTCAAGAGAAAAACGTCCAAATCGCTACTTTAGTTCGGAAATTCCAGACAACAGAAGCACTTTTGAACCCTAATACGGCCAAAGTCGTTCTAAATGAACGGCAAGAAGCGATGTATTTTAGTCGGAGTCCAATTCCATATCTAAGAGGTATTCCGCCTAAATTATGGTTAGATAATGCGATCTATTATCAGCACATTGGTATTTATGGGTATAAAAGAGCAACATTACTAGAAATAACCAAATTACCACAAGGGCAGTTAGAGCGGATAGAATCTTTGGAGCAATTGCGGTGGTTGGAGCATCATTATCCGATTAGTGTGGCTCTGACGGATAAAATTAGTTTTGGGGTAGATACGATGGAAGATTTGGAGAAGGCTCGGCTGATGGCGGGAGAGGGTAAAGGCAAGTTAAAAAAGTGATGTTGTCAACGTTTTGTCCCGCAACTTCCCGTTGCTGGACAAATTCTTATGAAAACCACCTAATTTGTCTAG
>CAKZUM010000064.1 GCA_937921525.1 uncultured Saprospiraceae bacterium | reverse complement strand
TAGTGGCACCTGCTTATATGTTGATGGTTGTGAACATTTGGGAAATGATAGGATGGGGCTTTTAAAAACGATGAGGGTCGCTATTGCTAAAAATAAAAAATAAGGTGAAAATTTGGGCAGGAAGCTTTGAAGTTGTTTAAGTAAAGATAAATTTGTACCTTCCCTACATGGAATAAGAACTTGTCTAAGAAGAAAAACACAATATTCATGTCAGCACAAAACGAACCAACCAAAACGCTAATAGAATACTTTTATAAATGGGAAAAAGAAACACCCAATAAAGTGTTTATGCGCCAACCCAAAGGCGATCAATGGCACACCTTAACTTATGCAGAAGCTGGACAAGAGGCAAGAAAAATGACTACTGCATTACGCGCTAAAGGCTTACAACCAGGCGATCACATTGGCATTCTTTCAAAAAATTGTTACCATTGGATATTAGCCGATTTGGCTATTTTAATGGGGGGATATGTGTCGGTACCTTACTATGCAAGTTTGCCCAAAGGACAGTTGGCACAAGTAATTAAACTTAGTGATATTAAAGCATTGTTTGTTGGCAAATTAGAAACGTGGGGAGATAAAGGCGATGCCATTCCCACAAGTGTTCAAACTATCAAATTCCCTCCCTACAAAGGTGCAGCAAATATTACCGTAGGTGACGATTGGAATGACCTAATTGCAAAACATGAACCTGCTACTGACAATTTTGTTCCTAACTTGGATGATCTATGGACGATTAAATTTACCTCAGGTACAACAGGTACGCCCAAAGGCGTAATGCACACCCATCGTTCGCCTGTGATGATTATGGAAAATGAAAAAAAGACCAACTGGTTAGGGATTTATGAAATACCCGAAGTTAGATGTTTGTCATTTCTTCCTCTCAATCATGTCGGAGAAAGAATGGGACTAGAAGTACCTACGATCATAAGAGGAGGCATGATTTCTTTTGCAGAAAGCTTAGATACTTTTGCTAAAAATTTACAAGATACTCAGCCTACTTTATTTTTTGCGGTACCTCGTATTTGGACAAAATTCTATTTAGGCGTTCAAGCAAAGATGCCGCAAAAGAAAATGGATTTGCTCTTAAAAATTCCTTTTGTTAGAGGCATTATAAAAAAGAAATTAAGAACGGCATTAGGGATGCGAGATGTAAAAGTTGCCGCTACTGGTGCAGCCATTACGCCTGCCTTTATAAAAGACTTTTACAAAAAAATAGATATTCATTTAGTCGAAGCCTATGGTATGACGGAAGTCTGTGGTTCAATGACCAACAGCCCTGATCCAAATTCTCCACAAGATTCTGTCGGTAAGGCCATCCCTTTTGGCGAAGTAAAAATAAATCCTGAAACGGATGAAATTCTGATGAAAACGCCATATATGATGACGGGCTATTACAAAAATCCAGAAAAAACAGCGGAGGTATTAATTGACGGTTGGATGCATAGTGGCGATCGAGGAACGATAGATAAGGACGGCTATGTACGAGTAATCGGTCGGGTAAAAGATGCCTTCAAAACTTCCAAAGGAAGTTACGTCACCCCAAATCCAATGGAAGAAGTATTGATGGGCAACGATCATATCGAACAGGTTTGTGTAGTCGGATTGGGTATTCCTCAACCTATTGCCCTAGTCAATTTATCTGAAATAGGTATCGCCTGCGATAAAGCAACTGTCGAAGAATCTATTAAAGAAACCCTCACACTTTTGAATAGTACGAGAGCCAATTTTGAAAAAATCCATACGGTTGTTGTGCAAGAAGAAGCCTGGTCGGAAGACAAGGGCTTAATCACGCCTACTCTAAAAGTTCGTAGAGGCAAAATGGATGATTTATTTAAGAATCAGTATGAGAATTGGTGTGCCAATAAAGGGATTATTTGGGCATAAAAGGGTGAATCCTAAAACTCCTTAGGAACGGTGTAGAAATAGATTTACAAATTTAGGAATACGGTAGCTTGATAAAACTAAGTAGACAAAGCTAGAGTTGTATTTTACCACATAGATACATAGGTCACATAGCATGGCACACTATGTGACCTATGTATCTATGTGGTAAAATTGTCAACTACTTCTGTGGTTTAGATAAACTTGTCCATATTTTGTTGCTAGTTTTGGCTTTGAAAACAAGAGTTATGTTGATATAATGACTGTTTTAAAAGTTAAAAATAGCGGCAAAAGAAGAAGCATAAATTGTAAGTTTATTTTTTCACCGTTCCCTAGTCCATCTGAGTCAACAAAGCCACCCAATCCCCACGCCCATGCCCAGGCGGCGAACCAATATCCACGACCCCCCCACCCTGCACTTCCTTCAGCAGTCCCTTGTGCAGGCCACCACCCGTACGAGGATTATACCATGCAATAGAAAAAGTCTTCTTCTGACCAGTCAAATCCAAAGTAGTAGTTTCATTATTGGGAATATAAATACTATACAACTCCCCCGTTTTAGCAAAACAATACCCTTGCTTTGCAGTAATTAATTCATCTTGGGAAGTCATTTCAGAGAAAGGAAGATGTCGTTCAAAAAATTGAAGTGCATATCGCGTATAATCCCACATACGATCCCTCGTTCGCCAATCCTCGCAGCCTAGATCATCATTATGGTTTTTATAACCAAAATACCATTCTGCACCAGCCCCACCTGCCATTAGATTTCCCCATAAAGCTAGATGTCGCACCGTATCTTGATTATTATCCACTCGGTCATCTGGATCAACCCCTCTCCAATAAGGACCGATTTCATCCATCGGTAAGACCCATTGCTTGCCAGCAGCAGCCGAGGCTGCCAACCATCTTTTGGTCGTCGCATGAATCGTTTCTCTGTCTGCTATTTGTAAAGAAATACCATCCAAAGCATCCATTCCTAACAAAGGCGTAAATAATTTATCTTGAGTAGTTCGGTCAGAATGGGAGTGAATTACTAAGTAATTTTGATAAGGATCATTTGTCTTTATATACTCCACCATTGCCTTTTGTTGTTCTGTACTCTGACCTTCGGGTGCCCAATGAACAGGACCATTCTCCTCGCCCATATTCCATTTTAGTTTGGGATGGTGTGCAAAGCGAGCAATCAATTCTCGGTAATATAACTTTCGTTCAAAAGTAGTATTCCCATCATCTAAAAGCAATTCATTCTCTGTTTCTTGCAATACTACATGCAGCATTAAACCCAATTGATCCATGTGATCAAAAACGATTTCCCATTGGGCTAACTTACTACAATCAAATCGCAAACGTTCTTCGTAGGAAGTATAAGGATACACATCTTTACCATCCCCATTAATGTTCATCGTGAGAAAGTAAACACTATTCATACCTTTGGAAGCTAGGTAGTTCAATGCACCAATTATTCCTTTTCCTTTTCCATTTTGCCAAGTGGGGTCGCCTTCTTTCCAGTCTACTATATGTGGTGCGTATTGGTGTAGTTCTTTTTTTTGAGTGGCTTCTCCTGATCGTTCTTTTTCAGAAATATATCTTTTAGTCCCATCAAAATCGGCATAGCCTAAAAAATTTTCTGGGCTATCCGTTCCTCCTTTTAAAAAGAATCTTTTAGAATCTGCATATTGTAAATATCGTTCACCGACATATTCCAAGCGACCTTCATTTTCCGGATTTGGCGTGACCAATATTGTTCCTTTCTTTCCATCAAATGCAACACCTTCTCCTATCGTAAGATCATCAGAAATAGCAATATTCCTTCCTTTTCTAAAAGAGACTTCATACGTCCATTCCCCTTCCAGATCTGGTCGGAAATACACACGCCATTTCGTACCTCCTGTTGCACTAGTCTCTGCCGCATTCCCATCTGCATCATAAAACCCTGAAATTTTAGTCGTTTTTTGAGCATGTTTAAAATGAACGATTAATCGGTAGTTTAAAAAGGGGTTGTCTTCGGCTGTTTCGCTGGTGGCTGGGCCATCGAAGGTGAGGCTTAGTTTTTCCCATTTTTTTATTGTTAAGCTAGTTGATGTTGTGAGAGATTCTGGGGATACTGGTAGTGGGTTGATGGTAGCACATGCAGCACATAGAAAAGTTAGTAATCCGAATAATAGATGGCGTTGGTTTTTCATGTTCTGTTTTTACAGCTATTGGTATATTTCTCTACCGTACACTTTTAGGTTCTTTGGCAAATACTATTTTGGCAAATACTATAAAAAATTATAGGATCGTCGAGGTTTGTAACCTCGATGCTATACGATCATCATACTGCATCGAGGATACAAACCATACCCGTCAGGCTATCATAAAAAGCGCTTGATAATCAGGTCATTAACGACGAATTATTGGTGGCAGACATTTTAAAAATGGCTGACACCTTTTCGTAGAT
>CAKZUM010000063.1 GCA_937921525.1 uncultured Saprospiraceae bacterium | reverse complement strand
AATGCCTATAAAACGTTGACAATCAAGACTCAATTTTCGCTTTACAAAAAAGCTTGGAATAAACACTATTTTATAATTAATATTTAGAAGCTGTTTAAAAAGTCGTTTTTAGGTTCTTGTAATACAGATTTGAAATACATTTTTAAAAAACTTCTTAGAAAATCACATTGAAAAGTATGCAAATTCAATTACTTTCTTGTAATGCCGCTCGACCAGATAGACGAGCAATTGCCAAAATGCTAGAAGAAATTTCTGGTACAGATAGTTCATTAGCTCGTGAGCTTACCGATATTTTAATAGATGGTTCAGAAATCGATATCGAAATAACTAGTAATACCAGCTCTGCATTTAGAGCTTTACGAAAATTAGATATTGATTACAAAATAATGGAGTAAAACGTCACAGTTTATGTCACTTTCATATTTGTAACTATTTTTATGTTAAATTGATGATATTTTTGTTTGATTGTTTTTACTGGATTTGTCAAAGAACCATAACTAATAAAAAATATGTCCTCCAGAAGAACTTATGAACAAATCATCATGTTTTTATAAAAAAAATGAAAGTTTTTGTGAAAAAATCAAAAAAATAGTTTTACTTTGCAGCCATCGGAAAGAAAAATTTATATTCCAATATATATAAGAAATTGTTTTCATTTGGTTTTTTGGGGTTAAGGGAGCCTCTCAGGCTCCCTACTTTCAAAAAAAGTTCTTTCTTCGTCTTCCTATCTCTTTTCAAATCTATTCCCTTCTCGCTTTAATAAACGCTCAAAACGTCTAGGAGGGTCAATTTTTATAACTATCTCTTTCTTTGTCTTAGGATGCGTAAAAGACAATTCACAGGAACAAAGAAATAAACCTTTTCCGAGAATAGTTCTCTGCTCAGCATATTGCTTATCCCCCACTATCAAATGCCCCTTTTCCTTTAGATGGATACGTAATTGATGCGTCCTACCCGTAATTAAGGCTAATCGTAGCATAGATAAATGACCAAATACCTTCGATGGTACAACGGTCAAACTTTCATATTCCGTAATTGCAGATTTTCCATTTATAGGCGATTCTATACGACCTCCCCTACTCACTTTACCATGTACCACAGCTACATAAAACTTTTTTACTTGATTATTTTGAAAGGCTTTATTGATATTAATTAAGGCGGATTTTGTTTTTGCCAGGATGACTAAGCCTTTGGTTGGTACATCAATCCTATGGGCAGCTACTGGTTGGTCTAATACATCTGTTTGTAAGCTCTTGGTCGCAATTTGAGCAATTATATTTTCTAAGGTCTTCTTTCTATTCCCGTTCACGGCTATTCCAGCAGGCTTATTTGCTACTATTAGATGTTCATCTTGATAAACAATGTCCACATCAAGAGGTATCTCTACTCTGACGTTTTTCTTCTTTGGCTTTTTCAATACAACCACGTCTCCATTGCTTACTAGATCGGTTTCAAATGATCTTCTGTTATTCACAAAGACATTTCCTGTATTAATAGCTTTTTTTGCAGCCGATCGACTACCAAGAATAGGAAAATGTTTAGCACAATAGTCCGTCAATCGAATCTCTCCTTGTAGATTTTTTACTTTTAGTCGCATAGGTACAACAATAAGGTTATTTGGGCATTTGGTGGCTGTATTTGTTGATAATATTAGTTGCATAGACAACTATAGACTCTATTTCACATATTTATCGCTCAAATGATAATCGCTCTCCCTTCTTGTCCTCATAAAATGTTCCATCTTGATACGCTAAATGCCCACTTACGATAGTGCTCAATACCTTACCTCTCAAGAATTTGTTCTCAAAAGGAGACCAACCGCATTTATAATGGATATTCTTTTTACTTACCTTCCATTTTTTATTTACATCCACAATAGCTAAATCGGCCCAATAGCCCTCTCTTGCAAAACCCCGTTCTGCTACTTGAAAACAAATGGCTGGTGCATGACACATTTTCTCCACGATCCGTTCTAGACTTATTTTCCCTTTATGATAAAATTTCAACATCATAGGAAGGGTATGTTGAATTAGAGGTACTCCAGAAGGTGCTTTAAAATAAGTGCCTTGTTTCTCCTCCCAGGTATGCGGCGCATGATCGGTCGCAATAATATCCAAACGATCATCCAGCAAAGCTTTGAATAATGCCCGCTTATGTCTAGGCTCTTTTATGGCTGGATTACATTTAATTTGTGTTTGGAGGGTGTCATACTGGCGACTATCAAAATGTAGGTGATGTACACAAACTTCAGAAGTAATTCGCTTCTCCTTCAGCGGAATATCATTTCTAAAAAGTTTCAATTCTTCCGCTGTAGAAATATGAAGGATATGTAATCTAGTATCATGCTTTTTAGCTAGTTCCATTGCTAAAGAGGAGGATTTGTAGCAACCTTCTACATTTCGGATAATAGGATGGTATTTAATTGGAACAGCCTCGCCATACTTTTGTCGATATAGTTTCATATTTCCTCTTATTGTAGCTTCATCTTCACAATGCGTAGCGATTAATAAAGGAACTTTAGAGAATAAATTATCCAAAGTCGTTCTATCATCGACCAACATATTGCCTGTACTGGAGCCCATGAATATTTTTACCCCACAGACGTTCTTTTCATCCGTTTTAAGAACTTCCTCTATATTATCATTGGAAGCCCCCATGAAAAAGGAATAATTCGCTAAAGACTTCTTTCTAGCAATCTCATACTTATCTGCTAACAACTCTTGGGTGAGTGCGGCAGGCTTCGTATTCGGCATTTCCATAAAAGAAGTCACACCACCAGCAACCGCTGCTCTAGGTTCCGTATAAAGGTCTGATTTATGGGTCAATCCTGGTTCTCTGAAATGAACTTGATCGTCAATAATCCCTGGTATGCAGACATTCCCATTACCTGCTATTTCTGTATCAGCTGATTGGGATATACTAGAGGCTATTTTCTCAATACGACCCTTTTTGATCAGAATATCACAGCTTTTAATTTCCCCTTCATTGACAAGCTGTACGTCTTTTATTAGTATAGATGACATTGTATTACAATTTCGTGTTTTAAATAGACTTTATAACCAAATTTTAGCCACTAAAATACAGGAAATATGGAGAGAAAAAATTTTTATTTTTATTTGCAAGGTACCCTTGTTTTTTTCTAAAATACCCTTACTTTTGCGGCTGGTGGAGCTTTTCGACTAGCTCCTTCTAAATCCCCCAGGCAGGAAACTGAGCAAGGGTAGGAGGTTGAGCAGTGCGATTGGTTCTGCCTTTTTTTATTTTAGAAAAGGCAGCTAGTCCATAACCAAAAAAGCCTGAGGAATATTCCTTAGGCTTTTTTTATTGG
>CAKZUM010000062.1 GCA_937921525.1 uncultured Saprospiraceae bacterium | reverse complement strand
ACCAATGTAGTAGACCGAAAGACAGTATACTTAGTATCAGTAGCATATTGTACTAATACCTTAGACGTATTGGTGAAGAAATGTTGTATCCGTTTCATTGGATGCTGTTTATTTTATTGGAAGATAAGTAGCTTCTGGAAGTAGAAGGGCTGATTACTTATGACCAATTGGGTGCTTTTAATTTCGGTTGAAAATTGTTTAGATCCAAAGCTTGTAAGCTGTGGATAGCATTCGCTAAAATGCTATCCAACAGCCTGCAAAAATCCTCTGTCTCTAAGCAATGAAGTTTTGGTTGTGTAGTTCAAAAAAATATATTGCTATATTTTTTTTCTATACACTTGTAAGATTCGTCGAGTCATACAATCTCATAGTATGGTTGCCTATCATTGTCAACTCGTTCTTAGTCATTACCTTTAGGTAATGCTATATTTTGACTAGTTGCGATTAGGAGTAATCCTAAGCAATTAGAAGTTTGTGATTGGAAAGTGTGATTAGTGATTAGTGGTTGTATGGTAGATTTATTAACGGTAAACTGCCTCGTTGCTTCTTTTCAAAAGGTGGTGGTTTCGGGACTGCAAGCAGTCCCGAAACCTTTCCATCCCAAAAACCTTATCCTAAGTTTATTTCCCGTTAAATAAGTATTGCCGTATTTGTGTGGGCGAATTGAATCGCCGCTTGTTTACACCAGCAGCTTTTGCTGATGCGGATCATCGTATAATGATCATCTTTTTGGATATTCGTTTAGCAGTAGGTGTTTCTAAATGATAATATAACACACCATTTGCTATCGACAAATCGCTGCTATTAAATGCGATTTCGTTGTATCCTTTTTTGAAGTTGCCACTATGTTCTTTAAGTAACTGACCAGTAATAGTATAGATACTGATCGTTGCAGTTGTTGCTTGTGGTAGTTCAAACCCAATGTTAGTTTGTTGACTAAATGGATTGGGTTTGTTTTGGTATAGAATTAATTCTTCTCGAACATCTTGAGGTAGGAAGTGTAGTTGTATGTCTCTAGTTTCCTCTGCTTTATTATACGATTCTGCTCTCGTAATGTTAGAATTTATACCAAGAATTTTCGATAATTTTTCATTATTTTTTGCTTCAAATACTAGGGTGAATAAAATAGCATCTGAAGATAAATATTCTTCTGTAATTGCTCCCCAACTTGTTGTTAGAAAGCCCTTGTGTAAGTGGGCCAGACCAAAATTGTCTGCGCCCATTGTAGTCGGTTCGCCTGGGATGGCCTCTATAAACGCTAGTCGGTCAGTATCAAATTGTATCGTCATTTGATAGCCTAAAAGTTGACTAATATCAGCTGCTCGGAATGGGATATGATATTCCTTACCTGCCGTCATTTCTATATCATCGGTTTCAAATAATATAGGTGTTTTTTCTGATCTGCCTGTTGTTTTATTTCTAGGGTTTGCACTATTATTTACATCGCCTATTTTTATAGCAATGAAATCTTTTTGTAACTCACTAGCTAATAATTGATTGTAATTTATAAACTCTGGAAAAGATTTAGCTAATGGATTTTCTTCCGCAGAAAACTCAAAGTCACTAGCCACATATCTCCAAGATTGATTATTAGGAAATTCTTCTTTAATACCTAAAATGACTTGTCTTAATAAGACGACATCGAATGCGGTAATTGATTTGGAATTGTTGACATCTGCTGCAATCAGTTTATAAGGAGAATCTAAGTTTTCAATATTTAAGATATGCTTCTGAATGACAACAATATCAAAAGTAGAAACACCGTCTTTTATATTAGTACCTGTCATCGGGCGTACCATATAAGATTCTAATTTTGACAAATTTTGGAAGATGTATTCTCCTGCATCATTCGTGAAATTCATTTGAGACATACCGCCTGATATTTCTACAGCTACCTCCTTCATGGCCGTGCCATTCTCTGTAGTGATTCTTCCACCAATTGCAGAGAATCCAGTTGGGTCACAATTGCCATGATTGTCTTGTACAAAAATATCTGTCGTACAGAAATCAGCATTTCCAAATGCATCTGTAACGATTAAGTTGATCGTCTGCTGACCAATATCTTGACAAGTAAAAAAGTTAGGCGAAATCTCATAACTTAGTGTTCCTGAACCTCCACAATTATCGTAACTTCCACTATTGATTGCATTATGCGGTACTTCTACGGTGCCGTCTGCACGTAAAGCAATTGATATACTATGCTTACAGACTGGTGTTGGTGCTTGTTCGTCAATAACGCTGACATTGACGGAGCAGATACTTTCATTTCCACAACCATCAGATACCGTGTAATTTACTAAAGTAGTACCTAGAGGATAAAGTCCACTAGCATTTTCTTGATTGTTAGTTGCATAGGGAGAATCATTCCGATACGTAAGTGTTGCATTACAATCAGTAGCTTCTACAAGCGGTAAGGTTACGGTTGTTTCACAATCAAAAGTATTGATAGAAACAGTTACATCCTGTGGGCAAGAAGTAATTTCTGGTGCGGTCCAATCTAAAACATTAATGATTTGAGCTTGTGTAATATATCCTTCACTATTACCATTCGTTCCCGTGAATGTACACCAATCAACAACTTTCCAAGTTCTAATAATTTGAGTACAAGTAGCATCCCCTAAGGTGAAAATTTCATCTTCATGGGAGACTAACAAATCCTCGCAATCTGCTCCAGTAATAACTGGCCTTCCAGTAACTTCAGGACTTAAGTCTGCATTACATTCGTGAGTGGTATATTCTTCTGGAAAAACGATTTCTAATGGTGTATCATCAATAACAATTATTTGTTGTGTACACGTACCAATGTTACCTGCAAAGTCGGTTGCAAACCAATTTCTTAAAACAGTTCCAGATGTTCCACAGGCATTGAAATCTACTCCATCAATATAGTAGATAGAATCTATTCCACAAACGTCCATTGCAGATGCTATTCCAGTAAGTATGGTATCTTCATAATCATCTTGACAGTTGATTGTGCGAGTAGCAGGACAAACAAGCGTTGGCAAAATTTCATCATCTAGAACTACTCGACTACGACATTCATTGGATAATCCTCCTGCGTCATATACCCTTAATACAATGGGTACATTGATGCCAATATCAGCACAGGTTAATGTGACTTGTTCTTGGTATAGCGAATCTTTTTTAGCTTCTATTTTTGTAACGCTACAATTATCTTTGCTACCTCCATCAAAGATAGTGGCATCCACTATAGCTATCCCCTCATTGGTCAAAGAAACATGAACTAATTCTTTGCATACAGCAGTTGGTCCTGTATTATCAAGTACCGTTAATTGAGTAGTACAGACGGAAGTGTTTCCACATTCATCTGTAGCGGTATAGGTGATGGTATGTGTGCCTCCTGGTATGTCTGTGAAAGGACCATATCCAGCACCGAACTCCCATGTCGGTTGCACGACAACATTAGAACAACTATCAAAAGCAGTAGCTCTTGGTAGAATAACAGATGCGGTACAATTGATAGAATTTGCACTTACTGAAAAGCTATCAGGACAGGTTAAATCAGGAGCGGTGTTATCCGCAGAAATAATATCTTGGATATGTACTTTTATTTCTTTCGTGCATAAATCAATCACTTCCCAACGCCTTAAAATTCTATAACTAGCTGGAGGGCAAATCGGTGAAGTTTGATCTTGGTAACTTACATAAAATTTACAAAGATCTGCATTCTCTACTGGCATTCCACCAATAGTGGGTGCTCCAGTAAAAGATAAATTGTCAGGACTAGTGGAACAGTTTAGCACGTCTTTCTCAATACCATCACAGTTGCCTGGAAAAACAATTTGATCTAGATATCCCTTGAGTAAATATATATTTTGAGTACAGTAACCTAGATTTCCATGTTGATCTAAAATCGTCCAACTTCTAGTAATACGAGCATTTACCGCTCTACCTTCCTGTAAGGTATTACAAGGTAATTCTGTGAATAGATCAAAATAATTTAAATCACTTTGACTAGACGATCCACAATTATCTCGTAGAGTAGGGTAGCCAATATCTTCTGGTAAAATAGAAGAAGTACAAGGAATGAAAATATCTTCGCATAGAATAGCTGTGGCTAATTTATCCTCTACAACAATTTTACTCCAGCAATTTTCTCCATTGGCGCCCTTCACTTTTACGGTAAGTGTTTGACCCACTTCCTCACATCGTACAGTATCTCCTAAAGAGAAACCATTTGGATCAAGTACATCCACCGTTAATGGACTAGCGCAGTCGAAATTGCCATTTAAAATTAATTCAGGGAATAATACAGCATAGCCTTCTGTACCAAGAGAAATATTCTTTTGATCGTCACAAGTAAGTACGCATTGCCCTTGTGCAGAGCTTGTTAAAAGGGTAGCAAAAAGAAGTGTTACTAGCAACCCTAGCGGGAAACTGCTACGGCAGAATACGCTTAATTTATGTTGAGTGCCTGGTCTACAGTAAACTGCAGACTGGCCCCAAACCTTATGAAAGGTTGATGCAACTAACTTACTGTTCATGGAATCAAATATTTATTCATTGTGGCAGCGTCCTGATAAAACTAGGCCGCTTGTGATTATTTTATTATAATCACACCACGTCTTTTTTTTGTTAGTGGAAGCCATAACAAAGGCTTCTAGCTATTGACCTTGTCAATAGTTACTTAATATTCATTAATTGTTTAAGTCATTGGATGGATCGTACCAAGACAAACTAATGAATTAAGTTATAATTGTTGATAGTCTAATTAGCTATACAGCATAGGATACTATCAATAATTATCCAATAAGGAAGAATGTAATTGTGTAAGTAAGGTTGTAGGAAAGGAAAGAATATTCCTTTAGATTCGTCTGCTAATAATTAATATTCTTTGATAAATTTTGTGTTCAAATAAAAAGAAAAATCAAAAGCGACCAACGAGCGTGTTGGTTTTTATTTGATCGTTTTCACGAGATTTGTCAAAGAATCATTATTAAATGTGTCAGTTTCTCACAGTAACGTATTGATTATTATATTAATAATCGAACAGTATTATTCGGGTCTTACATTAAGTGCAAAAAAATAAATGGAATTTGTCAGTGGTAAGACTGGGTACTAGTAAAATAGACGACGTTGTAGACGGGTAGTAGTTTCTCATATATATACTTAGTAATCGGTTTCTAATGCTAATTTCTTTTCTCTTTGGGTGCTGTGTACGAAAATTTCGGCTAATGAAATTTTCAATCGGTTTAATTATTATTTTCTATATATCAAAATAATCCACAATCGTGCCAGAAAATTATTTTATTTGTTTAAGATGTTTATTTGAAAAAGCACTCCTCACGTAATAAGATATTGAAAATCAATTTAATAAATAATGATATGTTT
>CAKZUM010000061.1 GCA_937921525.1 uncultured Saprospiraceae bacterium | reverse complement strand
TTGCCTTAAACAATAAAAGGCCTTCTCGGAGAGAAGACCTTTTAAATAGTTTCTTAATTAGTATTGATGTTTTGTTTGCTTTTCTAGTTGTTGAACCTTTAGCGGTCACTTAGGCTTAATTGGATCTTTTTCTCCAATTCAGAAACGGTGTCTTTAAAGACTAAATCCGTATCTAATAAATCTTGTACTGCTTTACACGAATAAATAACGGTGCTGTGGTCTCTACCGCCGAAGTTGGCGCCAATTGCTTTTAGAGATTTATCTGTTAGTTTCTTTGCTAGAAACATGGATAACTGTCTGGCAATAACGATAGATCGTTTACGAGTTTGACCTTTCAGCTTGTCGACAGGTACACTAAAGTGCTCTGCGACTAAATTCTGAATAAACTCAACAGTAATTTCTTTGTTGATCTGTGTCACAAAATTTTTGATAACATCCTTTGTTAGAGAAATATCTATTTCTCTTCTATTTAAGGCAGATTGTGCAACTAAAGAAATAAGAACCCCTTCCAGTTCTCGAATACTGTTTTTGATATTGTAGCAAATAAACTCTACAACATCAGATGGCAATTCAACACCTTCGTCAGACATTTTGGATTCAAGGATCGCCATTCTAGTTTCTAAATCGGGCGCTTGAATGTCCGCGGACAAACCCCATTTAAAACGAGAAATGAGCCTTTCCTCCATTCCGTTCATATCTTTCGGAGGTCGATCGGAAGTCAGAATAATCTGCTTTCCATTTTGATGTAATTGATTGAAGATGTGAAAGAAAATTTCCTGAGTTTTTTGCTTGTTCTCCAGAAATTGAATATCGTCCACAATCAGAACATCTACTAGTTGGTAAAAGTTAACAAAATCATTGACCGCATTATTTTTAATGGATTGAATGATTTGGTTAGTGAATTTCTCAGAAGAAACATATAAAACCGTTTTATCATCAAACCGTTTTAATACTTCATTTCCGATACCCTGTGCGAGGTGGGTTTTACCAAGGCCCACATCACCAAAAATAACTAAAGGATTGAAAGCAGTACCGCCTGGGTTTTTGGCGATAGCTTGGCCTGCAGATCGAGCCAATCGATTACAGTCCCCTTCAATGTAATTTTCAAATAAATAATTTGGATTAAGTTGTGATTCGATTTTCAGTTTCTTAATCCCTGGGATAACAAATGGATTCTTTATTTGTGATCCTGAAACTTCACCCGGTTCAAGGTTAGGGGCGTTTTTTTTCACTCTTGGTGCCATTGCATTTCTTTGAGCATTTAATTTACCCATCAAAATTTGGTACTCTAAGCGACCGGTGTCACCTAACTCCTGCCGAATCGTTCTTTTCAGTAAATGTACATAGTGTTCCTCAAGCCATTCGTAAAAGAATTTGTTTGGAACTTGAATCGTTAGTGCTTCATTTGCTAACCGTACTGGTCTGATTGGCTCAAACCAGGTCTTAAAACTTTGGACGTTTACGTTTCTGCGAATAATCTGCAGACAACTGTCCCATACGGCTGTGTGATCTCTTGACATTCTTCAGATTGATTGCGCCTCTACGGAAGCTTTATTTGTAATAGTTCTCTCAGTCAATAGTATGATTACGACATAGAGATGTACCCTATTAAGTCGTTACGTTTTCGCTTAATATGTAAGTTTGTTTGCTTAAAATAATCGTAACTCTCTTAATATATAAGAGAGGATAATGATATGAAATTAGAATTGCCTAAAAACAGTAAGCAATAAATCTTTAGGTTGGATGAAATTGCTCTTCGTATTATTAGGAGGACTACAAAGTTCTTACTTTTTTACTAGAAAAAAAATGTATTTGGGCATCCTTTTTAGATATTTTTTTTTAGTATATTAGAATGCCAGAACTTCTACAGTATTCGGGAGAAAAAAGATCATTGTATTGCAGATAAATTTTAAATCAATCATCAATACAATTATTTATAGAAAAAAAACAAATATAATATTTGTAATGTATGTTGTTAGGTGATGCTAAATTAAATATTAATAATGATAAATTAATAGAATTAACATTTTAATTATTTCTAATTTCTTTTTACGAATTTATTTTCTAAACTTAAATTTAAGCTTATTACTGCGTATAAAAAAATTATTTGTTGAATATTTGCTAGTATTAGGCTAATATTATAGAGAATTCGGTGTTTTATGTATTACGATTGTTGACCTTATTTATTTTTGAGTGGATAATGGAGAATAGCTACGGCTATTCCAAAAAAAATTGCCTTGTACAAAACTAAATTTTCCGCCATCTCGTCTCATCAGCTATCGTCGAACAAGTCTATTTAATATTTATTCAAAATATTGGCTCTTTTTACAACAGGTCATATAGGAATTAGAAAGGGAAGTCTATGTTCTATTGCGTTAGTCTATTAGAAAGGTTCATTCATCTATAATCTTCTTTATCTACAACTATTTAGACTTGTTTAGCGTCTATTCCAATAAACAGATTTAAAGGATTTTATTATTTCGTTGTTACGAATACAATAGACTTGTTCACAAATAACAAGTTGGTATTTATGAATTCTCTACCGTACACTTTTTAGGTTCTTTGGCAAATACTATAAAAAACTACAGGATCGTCGAGGTTACAAACCTCGACGATCTGTTCCAAAAACAGTATTTCTTATAAAAATTAAAAAGTGTACGGTAGAAAATTTATGAACAAGTCTAATAAATATCTCGAAAGATTTTTTAGAAATTAAAACTAGCTCAGGATATGACTTTAGCAAGAAGAGAACATAGAAAAAAATTGCAACAGTTCTTTTCTCAAAAAGTGATTAGTCACTCTTTGTTCTGGCTATTTGCGTTGCTAATCTTATTGGTTTTTGAACAATACAATCATAGCTTTTTCTTCCATTTCTCTAATAATATCCTTAAAATCACTATTTGGGTAGGATTAGTGTATTACAACCAATTGTATCTGATCCCAAGCTACCTGACTAAGGATAGGGTTTTTACTTACTTCGGATTACTAATCTTATCGGTACTCATAATAACGCCAATCGGAAATATTATTTCTTATTTTAAATATACGAACTATCCAGACTATCAGTTCTTTTTAACTCGAAATCATCATTCCTATTTTCTAATTAATTTCTTTGTCGCTGGTGCTTCTACCATCGTAAAGATTATCTCAGATTGGTTATTGCACCAGCGAGAGCGGTCTATTTTGGAAAAGCAGACTATGCAATCGGAGCTTCGTTTTTTAAAATCACAAATCAATCCACATTTCCTTTTTAATACCTTAAATAATCTATATGCCTTAACACTTAAAAAATCAGACAAGGCACCAGAGATAGTGGTTAAGTTATCTGAAATGATGCGTTATATGCTATATGAGTGTAATGAAAAAAAGGTAACCTTAGAAAAGGAAGTGAACTATGTTAAAAATTACTTAGATCTAGAAGCCTTAAGGCAAGGTAAGGATGTGGAAATACATTTTGAGGTACAAGGAGAGGTTAAGCAACAAACAATTGCGCCCTTACTTTTTATTCCATTTTTAGAAAATAGCTTCAAGCATGGTTTGAATCATACCATATCTAAAGGGTTCGTACACATTGTCTTGTTCATTGAGGACAATGATATTATTTTTCATATCGAAAATAGTAAACCAGATTCTGTGCCATTACCAGAACATCCAAGAAGTGGAGGTATTGGTTTGGTGAATGTCCGTCGTCGATTAAATATTCTTTATCCAGATCATTATACCTTAAGTATTGAAGATCAACCTAACGTGTATTCTGTAGATTTAAAATTAGAGTTGGATTAGGAGAAAGTTCAAGATCAAGCTTGCATGCGTGCCCTATGGTATATACATAAGTATTTGCAATTTTCGTTTTAGAACGATAATGTTAGCCTTTTTGTCCTGCAACTTCCCGTTTTAACTGTCGAGTTAAAACGGGAAGTTGCTGGATAAAGCTACATCTAAGAAAGAACAGCTATTCTTTGAAAAAATATTCTTATAAAGAAACCTAAATTCTAATCGAAGGATAACTTATTCTCTAGGTAGTTTTAATATTTCGTAGCACCTTAAATAATTGTTTAGGGAAGAAACGCCTTAGCAAGACTACCATCCGTTCTTTAGTATTAGCAATCAATATTTCTGGTTCCCCACGCTCCATACCACGTACTATTTTTTTGACACAATCTTCAACAGGAATTCCATTCGCTATAGCAGGGTCTGTTGTACCATGTGCCTTGCCATCTCCTTCTAAAGCATTTTTAGAAATATTAGTTCTTATAGATCCAGGGGTCACAACAATTACTTCTAAATTGTCTTTATAAGATTCTGCTCTCAAACTTCCCATAAAGCCTTTCACCGCATGTTTAGCTGCACAGTAAGCACTCCTCATTGGCACCCCTGCAATTCCTGCCACACTACTGATGGTTACGATTTGACCAGATTTTCTTTGGAGCATATGCGGCAATAAAGCTTTCGTTAGTATGACGACCGCAAAGAAGTCCAATTCCATCATTTTTCGGTCTACGCTTAGGTCAGTGTCCTTCGTTAAAGAACGTTGAGAAATACCCGCATTGTTGACGAGTACATCTATGTTTTGCACTTGTGCTAATAGCTTCTCCGCTGCAGCAGGAATCTCTTCTGTTTTTAATAAATCCATAGGAAAGACAACATGTCCTTCCCCTGCTAAAGATTGCTGTACGGCTGCTAACTTTTCTTTATTTCTAGCTGTTAGTATAATTCTAGCTCCTTTTTCCGCCAGTTGGATCGCCATTTCTTTACCAATGCCATCAGAAGCACCAGTAATCCAGACTGTTTTATTTTTAAATTTTGACATAGTTATTTTTAAAATTCAATAGGTGGTTTTTTTACCACCTAGGTACATAGGTCACATAGTAGGAATGCTTGCTATGTGACCTATGTATCTATGTGGTAAAATACAAATCTATTTCGTTAGTTTATTTCAGACTACTTGCCTGATTATACTATGCAGTCTTTTAACTTCTTCTTACAAACTACTTTCAATCAAAGCCCTAACTTCCTCACTAGAAGGGCGAGGGGCATTAGCACTCACAATTTTACCCGTTTCATCAATTAACACAAAACGAGGGATGCCTCGAATATTATAATTTTTCATTACATCGGCTTTCCAAGCACCATCTGCTAATAATTGAATACCACCTAAATTTTGGTTTTTAATATAATCCAACCAAACTTGTTTATCTGATTCTTCGTCAATGGAGATGCTTAAAAATTCTACCCCTGCTGGATGGAAAGTAGTTTCTAACTTTTTGAGAGCAGGAATCTCCGCTACACAAGGCCCGCACCAAGTAGCCCATACATCCACATATACCCGCTTTCCTTTCAGGTCAGACAGTAGCATCTTTTTACCATCTTGCGTAAAACCAGTAAAATCAGGAGCAGGCATCCCTTTTTTCAACAGTGCCCAAGGAGTTAATAGTGCATCTAATTTTTTGATAAAATAGGCATTGGGTTGTTTAGCTTTAAAGTCCGCTACCATTTCCTCAACCCCATCAATACCCGTTCCTACTGATACTTGATTTTCTAATGCTTTATAGGCGAAGAATTGTTGGATAGTAGGTATTGAAAAAGTGGTCGGTATTTTTTTATAAATCGCAGAGAAAAACGCTCCCAAACTAGGATAGTCTTTATAATTTATTCCCTTCATATTCAGTTGATCTCCAAATTCTTGTCCATCCTTAAATAAGAGTAAGGTTTCATCGAGTGGAATTATTTCAATACCATCATAAAAGTTATCAGGTTTGTATGGCTTTCGTTTATGGTGGTATTCATACAAGTAATCGTAAGAAAGTATCTCATTGCCTAAAGCAGTAGCCAATCTATTTTTAATGGCCATTTTAAAATAATCGTTCAAACTAGGATCTTGGACTATTTTCCGATTAAGTGCTTCTAGGTTTTTGTATTTTTTATATAAACTATTGACAAAAGTATCTACTTCATTAACGGCCAAGTCTTCAATAGCAAAATCATTATTGGCTATAGTGTGAAGAGCATCAAATTCTTGTAAATAATCATTTTCTTTGGAAGGTTTAGACGGAGTGATTTTTTGATTAATTTTTACTAATTCAATAGCTTGCTCAGGCTCCACATAAATATAATGATTGGTTCTTCCTTCCGATAAGGTTAGAATTGTGGGCTTTTTTATATCAACTAACAACGGCGTTTCTTTTACAGCAGGTAGGGTGTCTAACATACCAGATGATATATGACTTACTATAAGATGTTTGGCTGATAGATTAGTTATATTATTTGTGATTTTTGTAGGAGGTATTGTCTTTTTTTCGTCTTGACAAGATGTAATAAGCATCACCCCCAGGCACATTGCCACAAAATATCGGCTCAATTGGTACGTGTTAATAGAATTTGTTTTTTTCATGATTTCTTTTTGAAATAAATAGCTGACGAAACAACTTCCATATTAGATTCCAAGGAACGAAAATTTATTTGACTATCCAATGAAGTTGGGTAAAGATTTATATTAAAATGGCTTCACAATAATCTGTGATTTAGATTGATTAGCCAAGTAGGGAATAGTGACTTCCTTAATCGTATTAACTAAATAATTTAATATTCTTTTTTTTACAAAATTTTTGTGAACAACAATCCCGATCTCCCGACTAGGCACAGGTTCTGCCAATTTGTAGATATTCTCTTTTATAATGTGCTTGTTTTTATGTAAGGCGAGTTGGGGGATTAAAGTGATACCCTTATTGATTTTGACCATTTCTAATACGGTAAAAAGCGTCCCACAATTGTAAATTAGATTCCCATTGATCTTCTTCAAGGTTCTTAGCTCGCATATCTTTCCAATTTGATTTCTCAAACAATGTCCTTCCTCTAATAACCATAACCTATCGAAATCTATTTGAGACACTTTTCGGGTTGTATTAACTACTTGTTTACCGCAATCATATAATAGGAATTCTTCTTGATACAATGGATATTCAATAAGGTCTTTATGCTCTAGAGGCGTAGAAACAATTCCAATATCTATATGTCCAGATAATAACTCCTCAATAACATGCTCTGTAGTAAATTCGTGTATGGTGAAATCGACATGTTTGTATTTTTCGGAGATACCATTTAAAAATAAAGGATATAGAAAAGGAGCAACGGTTGGAATACATGCTATACTGATGTTACCAAGTTCTTTTCCCTGGGCCTCGTTGATCTGTTCGTCTAATAATTTAAATTCTCGCTGCACATTTTTTAGGGATTTAATGATTTGTGCTCCATTTGAAGTCAAACTGATCGGCTTTGTCTTTCTATTAAACAGGGTAAAACCTATTTGATTTTCAAACTTTGCCACCATGGTACTTAGGGTAGACTGTGTTACGAAACAGGCATCAGCTGCTTTTCCAAAATTTTTATGATGCTCTAATGCTAGGATATATTCTATTTGACTACGGGTCATGGTTGTGTATTGATGTTTTCAATAAAGGTATCAAATATATCGTTTTTATCAATGGTATTAGATGAGTAATTTTGGACTTTCAACAATTAAATTTATCAACCTTTAATTTATATTATGGAAAGAGACCCAAATATTCAAAGTAATGATGCGGCGGATCAAGGTAATGGCGCTGCAAAATGCCCTTTTGGACATGGTGCAAAAAACAAAGGTGCTGGAAAAGGCACAAGGAACCGAGACTGGTGGCCCAATCAATTAAATCTAAATATCCTTAGACAACACTCTTCGCTATCAGATCCGATGGATGAAGACTTTAATTATGCGGAAGCGTTTAAGGCATTGGATTATAAGGCCTTAAAGAAAGATCTAACGGAATTGATGACGGATTCTCAAGATTGGTGGCCTGCGGATTATGGACACTATGGGCCATTCTTTATTCGGATGGCTTGGCATAGTGCGGGTACGTACAGAACAGCTGACGGAAGAGGCGGCGGTAGTACAGGAACTCAACGTTTTGCGCCATTAAATAGCTGGCCTGATAATGTCAATTTAGATAAAGCTCGTTTACTACTTTGGCCTATCAAGAAAAAATATGGACAAAGTATTTCATGGGCAGATTTGATGATTCTTACAGGGAATGTTGCTTTAGAATCTATGGGCTTCAAGACCTTTGGATTTGGAGGCGGACGAGAAGATGTGTGGGAACCAGAACAGGATATTTATTGGGGAACAGAAACAGAATGGCTAGGAGATAAAAGATATACAGGAGATAGAGAGTTGGAAAATCCATTGGCTGCTGTTCAGATGGGCTTAATCTATGTAAATCCAGAAGGACCTAATGGTAATCCAGATCCATTAGCTGCCGCTAAAGATATTCGAGAAACCTTCGCTCGGATGGCGATGAATGATGAAGAGACAGTTGCTTTGATTGCTGGTGG